>CAMKHH010000068.1 GCA_946412445.1 uncultured Eubacterium sp. | reverse complement strand
TCACAATACCCTCAACCGGAAGTGACTGGAACACAGTCAACGGTACATCTCCGGTTCCGGGAGGCATATCCACGAACAGATAATCCAGTTCTCCCCAGTTCACATCACTCCAGAATTGTTTCACCATGTTAGCCAGAACAGGTCCCCTCCAGATTACAGGGTCTTCTTCATTGGGAAGCAGCAGATTGACGGACATAACCTTAATACCATTCATCGTCTCGCCGGGACGCAGCCCCTGATCATCGCCTCTGGCCGAATCATGGATTCCATACATCTTTGGAATGGAGGGACCTGTAATATCCGCATCCATAATCCCCACCTGATAGCCCATTCTTGCCATTTGATTTGCAAGAGATGCAGTGACAAAAGATTTTCCCACGCCTCCCTTACCACTTACCACACCTATCACATGCTTCACATCTGAATACTGATTCATATCCACATGGAAATCCGGTTTTGCCTTACTTGGACATCCCTCGCAACTTTCTTTGCTGCAGGATGTACTGCTGCATTCTTTAGCCATTATCTTCCTTCCTTTCTACTTTATAAATCTGTCAATCGCTTTGTTCAACTCTTCCAGTGCTTCTGTATCTCCGCTTTCCACCGCATCCACAATACAGTGCTCAATATGATCCTGTAGTATGACCTTCCCTGTATTATTAATTGCAGATTTTACCGCCGAAAGCTGAATCAGAACCTCGCTGCAGTCCCGTCCATCCTCCACCATACGCTTTATAGATTCCAGATGTCCGATTGCACGGGACAGACGATTCAGCACAGCCTTTGTATTCTGATGCGTATGCGCATGTACGTGGTCATGCTTATGTTCGATTACCGTTCCATCTTCCAATACATGACTGTGTTTTTCATGTGATATATGCTCTTCCATATTATCCTCCGCTCTGCATGATTCACCTTTAAAGAAAAGCCTGTACTTTCTTCCAGGATTCCTTCAGCCGCTCCACAGACCATGCCGCATTGGCCGGACTGGTGGAGGGCAGTCTAACCGCCTTCATGCCCGTAGTATTTTCAATATATTTATGATACAGCTTATCGGCTGCTGTACCATTGGTAAAAATCTGCCTGATATCTGCGGTCTTTAAAATCCGTCCCAGGTCGTTGGGGATCACATCCCGTATACTGTTATCGCTGGAGCCCTCGATGGTACATGACGCAATCACGTCCCATACCGCAATTCTCTGCTCCAGTAAAAATCTCTTTTTCTCATCCACCGTCTCCGGAATCTTACATTCACAAATTCCGGACAGAACCCTCCAGAATCGATTCTGTGGATGCCCATAGAAAAATCTTGTCTCCCGGGACTTTACAGATGGAAAACTGCCCAATATTATTATTTTTGAATTCCGGTCATACACAGGAGGGATTTCGTGCTCCTGAAAAAGACCGTCATATGTCTTCTTCATCGAATTCAACAATTGTATAAAACCCCCTGCTTGTCTGATTAATTTCTTTGACAATTCCCTTTTTTGATTGGAGGCGCTCATAAGCCGGATAATTCCTGCTCATAGCTACGGCAGGCACAATCGTATAATAATAAGAGGTCGGAAGCTGGCTTTCTATTACCGTTACCTCCTGCTCCATCTCTAAAAGGCCCTGCCTCTCCATCTTAAACTCCATCCTTCTCAATATACTCACCTTTTCTTTGCAGTATTTGATTCATCCTGCGAAAATCTATCAGCGACTGCAGACCGATCTTAAATATCCTTTTCATATTCATAGAATTTTCCCCGCCCTGTCTTGCCCGGAAGGTCACCGGAAGCCACTTCACCCTGCATCCTTTTTTAACCAGTATCACGGATATCAATACATTGGTCAGGTTAAATTTTTCAGGAATAAGATGTATATATCTGGCCAATGTCTGGCCTTTCATAAGGCGGTATGGCGTATTCGCATCAGGTATACGCACACGAAAACAGACTCCTGTCACCACCCTCAATACTCTGGTTACAACAATCCTTGAAAAGCCATCCTCGCGGTGCTTTCTGAATCCGATTACCATGTCGAACTTTCTTCTGTTCTCCCAGAATGCTTCAAATTCCTCCGGAAGAGTCTGTCCATCCGAATCCGTCTGGAAAATATAATCGGCATGGTGTTCCAGAGCATATTGATAGCCGTATAGAATTGTTGCTCCATGTCCTCCATTCCTTTTGGAAATTGCAGTCAAAAGAGGGCATTCTTTCTCCTTGTGTCTTAATATCTCATAGGTACGGTCCGTACTTCCATCATCGATGATTACCATCTGTCCATTATACTCTTCCACAACGGGGTACCACTGCTTTATCACCTGTTCAATATTGGCTTCTTCATTATAAGCCGGAATTATCACATATAGCTTATCCATGCGCTCCAATCCTTATTCCTTACCTGTTACTGTACATTAGTTTATCATTTATCCTGAAAAATGTAAATGCCGGCCTGACGGCTTTTCATAATGAATTGTTGACAGTTTGTATGAATTGCTTTATACTTAACCCAAAATAAAACAATACGCTAGGGGTGCTTTTATAGCTGAGAATGCGGAGTAACCGCTGACCCTTATCACTTGAACCGGATAATACCGGCGTAAGGAAGCAATTTTGATGAGGTAACTCCTGCGTATATACATATGAAGGAGGTTTTTTATGTTTGATTTTATGATTAATGCAGAGGGTGGTCTTACAGCTGCCGGGTATGTGGTTTGTATTATCGGGATAATTGTTCTATTTCTGGCAGGGGCTTTTCTCACCGGTAAAAAATCCGGAAAGAAGTCGGTTTCTGCAAAGCAGACTGCCTTTTGCGGCATGGGTATTGCTCTGGCATTCCTGACATCCTATATTAAGCTAATCCATATGCCGTTCGGAGGAACGGTCACTTTGTTCTCCATGTTATTCATTGTATTAGTCGCATACTGGTATGGTGCCAAAACCGGAATTCTGGTTGGACTTGCCTATGGAATCCTCCAATTTATACAGGAACCCTATGTACTTTCCTTCTTCCAGGTCTGCTGCGATTATATACTGGCCTTTGCCGCTCTGGGTGCCGCGGGATTCTTCCGTAATCAGAAACACGGATTAGTAAAAGGCTATCTCGTGGCGATTTTACTGAGGGGTGCATTTCATTCTCTCGGCGGCTATTTGTACTGGATGGATTATATGCCGGACAATTTTCCACAGGTTCTGGCCAGTTTATACCCGATTATCTACAATTACAGCTATATCCTTGTGGAAGGTGCCATGACTGTCCTATTCATCTCAATTCCGGCTGTTTCAAAAGCTTTGAATCAGGTAAAACGAATTGCGCTGGAAAATTAACAGAAAGGAAACTTTATAATGACTCAAGACTTAACATACATCATTGACACTTTTGAGGCCCTGGTGAATATTCCAAGCCCGTCAGGTTTTACGCAAAGCTCTATCGAATATGTGGAAAAGGCGGCGATTTCCTTCGGCTATTCCTGTGAAAGGACAGAAAAAGGCGGATTGATTATTACCGTTTCCGGAAAAAGTGATGATACTGTGGGATTAAGCGCCCATATTGATACGCTGGGAGCTATGGTCCGCTCCATCAACGAATCCGGAACTTTAAATCTGCTGCCAATCGGTGGCTATATGATGGAAGCAATAGAAGGAACCTATTGCAAAGTCCACACAAGAGACGGCAGAACCTACACCGGAACAATTTCCACGACCATGCCTTCCGTCCATACCTATGACGATGCCAGGACTCTGGAACGTGTTCCCAAGAATATGATCGTAACCATTGATGAATGTGTCAGTAATAAAGCAGATGTGTTAAATCTGGGTGTCCAATCCGGTGATTTTATCAGCCTGGATCCCTGCTTTGTTCATACCGAAAGCGGGTTCATCAAGTCCCGTCACATTGACGATAAGGCATCTGTGGCAGTCCTTCTGGGTGTTCTGAAAAGTCTCTCGGATCAGGGCAGTGTTCCGAAGAATACGTTAAAATTTGTAATCAGTAATTATGAAGAAATCGGTCATGGCTCCTCTTATATTCCTTCAGAAATAAAAGAATTCCTGGCTGTGGACATGGGTGCCATCGGAGCGGATCTAAACGGTGATGAGTACACAGTATCTATCTGTGCTATGGATTCCTCCGGACCCTATGACTATGAATTGACAAACCGCCTGATTAAGATTGCACAAGAGAAAGGGATTAATTATGCCATAGATATCTTTCCCCATTACGGTTCCGATGTTTCCGCTGCACTACGGGGCGGCAGCAATATCCGGGGAGCTTTGATTGGACAGGGCGTCCATGCTTCACATGGAATTGAAAGAACCCACGAAAAAGGATTGCAGGCAACCTTTCAACTGGTTATGAGTTATATTGAGACGGGCTTTTAGACGGAAAAGGCACTGTGCAGGAAATCTGCAGCAGTGCCTTTTCTGAAGGATTATAGTGTACTTAAGCCCCCTGATAGCCCTTAAACGAGAATTGGATGATAGTTCCCGTAATTCAGTGATGGAACAGCCGGATTCCAGTGAAGGCCATAACCATATGATGCTTATTACAGCAGTCGATCACAACATCATCACGAACAGATCCTCCCGGCTGTGCAACATATGAGACTCCACTTTTATACGCTCTTTCAATGTTATCGGAGAACGGAAAAAATGCATCTGAACCGAGGGTTACACCGGACATCTGATCCAGCCATGCATGTTTTTCCTCTCTTGTAAAGACCTCAGGTTTTACCTTGAAAATCTTTTCCCAGGCACCATCAGCCAATACATCCATATACTCTTCTCCGATATAGACATCAATTGCATTGTCACGGTCCGCCCGGCGGATTCCATCCACAAATTCAAGGCTCAGAACTTTAGGACACTGGCGCAGGAACCAGTTATCAGCTTTTTGTCCCGCGAGGCGCGTACAATGTACACGGGACTGCTGTCCTGCACCTACACCGATGGCCTGTCCGTCCTTTACGAAGCATACTGAATTTGACTGTGTATATTTTAAGGTAATCAGGGCAATTTTCATATCTCTCACTGCATCTTCAGGAAGAGATTTATTCTGAGTCACAATATTGGAAAGCAGTGCGTCATCAATTGGAAGCTCCTGACGTCCCTGCTCAAAGGTCACACCATAGACTTCTTTATGCTCAAGGGGGGCCGGTTTGTACTTTTCATCCATCTGGATCACACAATATCCACCCTTTTTTTTCTGTCTTAATATTTCTAACGCCTCCTCCGTAAATCCCGGTGCAATTACACCATCCGAAACCTCACGTTTAATCAAAGAAGCGGTATCTGCATCACATACGTCAGACAATGCAATAAAGTCCCCAAAGGATGACATGCGGTCTGCCCCGCGTGCCCTGGCATATGCGCAGGCCAGCGGTGAGAGTTCTCCCATATCGTCGACCCAATAAATCTTGCGGAGTGTTTCGTCCAAAGGAAGACCGACAGCAGCCCCTGCAGGGGAAACATGTTTAAAAGAGGCAGCAGCCGGCAGACCTGTCGCCTGCTTTAACTCTCTTACAAGCTGCCATCCGTTCAATGCATCCAGAAAGTTAATATAGCCGGGTTTACCGGAAATCACGGTAATCGGCAGATCACTGCCGTCAGCCACATAAATCTTAGAAGGCTTTTGATTTGGGTTACAGCCATATTTCAATTCCAACTCTTTCATACTGCTCTCCTCTTTTCCAAATATACTTTCATCTGCAGTTTATTGATGTTTATTTATGATTCTAGTTACATACTTCCCTGTTTCAATATTTATATAACGCACAAACAGTGAGACTTTGTTCTCCTCATTCAGTGCGCTCCATAAAAGGCTGGTAAATGCATCGATATCATCGGGAACGTCCACCGGTTTGGGTTCTCCCATAAAACTTGGCAGCGGGTCACCATCCTGCATATAGGTATGGAGAAAATGTCCTTCTCCGGCAACACAGTTGTTATACGCGAAGGTATAACGGTTACACTGAGCAGGGTTTCCATGATTGCTTTTTAAGATTGACATCGCATAGCTGAAGGTTCCATCTTCCACATGAAGGATTCCGGAAATACGAGGCGTATAGTTCGGAGCATCCGGCTCAAACGCACGGGAACGCAGAGACTGCTCAAAGGTAAGCTGCTTATCCATGCCCTCATAAATCGTATCCGTCTGATCCCCATTCGTCACAATTGTTTTGTTGCCGAGTACACGAACAGGCGCATAGATAATCAGACTGGGGTCTTCCATCTTTGAAGCATCAAAGGCCTGGGTACGAATCCCTTCCCCTTGCTCCACAAAGATACGGTTCCGGCTGTTTTCACTTCTGCCCATGATAAAATAAGCTGTCACTGCCGATTTTCCATCCAGAGACCGCCCGATGATAATGCCTCTTCCGGGATAAGAATTTTCTCTTAATTCCTTTTCCAATGATAACAATTCCATAAGAATCTCCTTTATATACGAAAATAAGTAAACAAAAAAAGACCACACACCAATCCAGACATTCTGCCCAGACGGTCGGCCTTCTCATAAATTATACTTCCTGTGGTCAATTCCACTTCCGTCAGTCGTATAACTACATAAAAAATAGCATAGTTCACTTGAAAAGTCAATAGCGATTCTACTCATATTCCCACCGGGATATCTTCTGACCTCCCCTGCTTCCCCAAGATTTAAACTTACTTTTTAAATCTATACGTGAAAAAGGAGAGGTCAACAAGTTAATCCAGGCTGCAGCCTGTCTTTTCCAATACAGCCTTTACC
>CAMKHH010000067.1 GCA_946412445.1 uncultured Eubacterium sp. | reverse complement strand
TATCGTGCTTCCTCCCTTTGAAATCAACAGATCCGAGAACCTTCCAACTGTCGGATTTGCAGTAATACCCGACAGACCATCGGAACCGCCGCACTTCATTCCGATTATTAATTCGCTGGCACTGATGGGCTCTCTTTTTGCTTCTTTCACGTATTTTGAAAGCTCTTCCAGAATCCTTAAGCCTTCCTCTATTTCATCCTCACATTCCTGCGCCACGAGAAAACGAACCCGCTTTTCATCGTAGTCACCTATATACTTCTTTAAAATATCGATATTACTGTTCTCACATCCCAGACCCAAAACCAGAACCCCACCTGCATTTGGATGGTTGATCAAATCCGCCAGAATCGTTCGGGTATATTCCTGATCATCGCCCATCTGGGAGCATCCATAGGGATGGGGGAATGCACAGACAGCATCCAGAGTGCCTCCTGCCAGACCGGCAGCCTGTCTTTCAATCATCTGTGCCACATTATTGACACAACCCACCGTAGGAATAATCCAGATTTCATTACGGATTCCTACTTTATGGTCACTTCTTCGGAATCCCTGAAACATGACTTCTTCTGTGGGCTGTAAATCCGTCGGAATTTTTTTATATGTATATTCCAGTAAATCCCCCAGACCAGTCTTCAGATTGTGCGTATGTATCCACCGGCCCGGTTCTATATCTTCGGTTGCGATACCAATAGGATTTCCATATTTGTAAACCTTTTCTCCGGCTGTCATATGCTGCAGGGAGAATTTATGACCCTGCATGATGTCCTCTTTTAAAGTAATCTCTTTCTCATCTACAACACACGTTTTACCTGCACTTAATGCTGTCAATGCCACGGCAACTGTGTCTTTGGGGTGAATCTTCAGATACTCCATGCCTTCTCCTTTTTCTTTGTTTTTATGTTTATCTGCCTTTATGTAAGCGCTTACATTTATAAGTACACCATTTTTTCAAATCTGTCAATATAATTCGGGAAATTTATAAAGATTTAGTTGCTTTTTTCTCCATACTGGCTTATAATAATGCCAGAAAAGAAGAATATGTATTGTAAGTACTTACAAAAAAGGATCGGAACACATGAATATATACGACATTTCTCAAAAAGCCGGGGTGTCCATCGCAACAGTATCCAGGGTGTTAAATAATAATAAAAATGTCAGCGAAAGAACCCGCCAGAAGGTTCTGACCGTTATGGAAGAAGAGGGGTACCAGCCCAATGCGTTTGCCCGTGGGCTCACCCTTAATACCATGAAGACGGTGGGTTTGTTATGCGCAGATTCTTCTGATCCGTATCTGGGCAGTGCAATCAATTATCTGGAACAAGGTCTCCGTATCCACAGCTATGATTCGCTTCTATGCTGTACCGGCTACGAACATTCCCAGAAAGAAAAGTGTCTGGATATGCTTTTATCCCGCCATGTAGATGCACTTGTACTGATTGGCTCTAACTTCATAGAGCGGACCACCAGGAAAAATGAATACCTCTTCCGGGCTGCTTCTCAGGTTCCTCTCATTCTTTTAAATGGACTTCTGAAGGGAGAAAACATATATAACTCTCTCTGTGATGACAAGGAAGCACTCTTTAGTGCCACGACACGGATTTTAAAAAGTGGAAGCAAAATTCCGATTTTCCTGTATCGTGCGGACTCCTTCAGCGGCATCAGGAAAAAAGAAGGATTTCTGGAAGGATTGGAGTCAGAAAGACTGGCCTGCTCCGGCGGGCAAGTTGTGATGTGCAGTGGATCTGTAAAGGAAACGCAGAGCCTTTTGCTGGACTTACACAAAAAGCTGCCCTTTGATGCGGTTCTGACTTCGGATGATGAACTCGCCATAGGTGCGGTAAAGTTTGCAAAGGCTGCGGGTCTTACGGTTCCCGACGACTTATCCATCGTGGGTTATAACAATTCCATGCTGGCAATCTGCTGTGACCCGGAGTTAACGAGTATAGATAATCGTCTGGAATATTTGTGTAATACATCTGTCTCTCTTCTAATGAACCTGCTGGATGGAAAAAGTGCACCGGATAAGACCATGGTGTCAGCAGATATCATTATACGGGATACCACGAGGAAAAACTTTTAAACATACAAGGAGGACTACACATGAAACCATTTTTAGACAAGGATTTTCTGCTTTCCACACCAACGGCGGAAAAGCTGTACCATGAATACGCAGAGCGTATGCCGATTCTGGACTATCACTGCCACATCAATCCACAGGAAATCGCTGAGAATAAACAGTTTGATAACATTACGGAGGTATGGCTGGGAGGTGACCATTACAAGTGGCGTCAGATGCGTTCCAACGGCGTGGAGGAAAGATACATCACCGGAGATGCCAGCCCAAAAGAAAAATTCCGGAAGTGGGCCGAGACTTTGGAGAAAGCCATAGGAAATCCACTGTATCACTGGAGTCACCTGGAGCTTAGAAGGTATTTTGGCTATGAAGGGGTCTTAAATGGCGACACGGCCGGGGAGGTCTGGGATCTGTGCAACGAGAAGCTCCGTCTGCCTGAGATGTCTGTACGGGGATTGATTCAGATGTCAGGTGTCACCCTGCTGTGCACTACGGATGACCCTGTAGATGATTTACACTGGCATCAGATAATAAAGGAAGATGATACGTTTGACGTAAAGGTTCTTCCTGCATGGCGTCCGGATAAGGCTATGAATCTGGAGGCTGACAGTTATCCGGAGTATCTGAAGCAGCTGTCCCTGGTCAGCGGCATTACGGTCAAAGACTTTACTTCTTTAAAGGAAGCTCTATGCAGACGTATGGATTACTTCGCGGAAAACGGATGCTCCGTATCCGACCATGGATTGAGTTATATCTACTACACGCCTGCTTCTGAGGAAGATGTAAACGCTGTCCTCATAAAACGTTTGAACGGTAAAGAGGTAACTTTAGAAGAACAGCTGAAATTTAAGACTGCCTTCATGCAGTTTGCAGCGAAAGAATATCATCGCCGCAGCTGGGTGATGCAGATTCATTTTGGATGCAAGCGGAATAACAACGCTTTGATGTTCAGAAGACTGGGGCCGGATACCGGCTATGACTGTATCGATAACTACGCTCCTGCTGCAACCGCGGCAGATTTTCTGAATTCACTGATTGACACAGAGCAGCTGCCCCGAACCATCCTGTACTCTCTGAATCCAAATGATAATGCCTTTATAGGTTCTTTAATCGGATGCTTTCAGGATTCCTCGGCAGCCGGAAAGCTTCAGCAGGGAAGTGCCTGGTGGTTCAACGATCACAAGCAGGGTATGACAGAACAGATGACCTCTCTGGCAAACCTTGGACTGCTTGGAAACTTTCTCGGCATGCTCACTGACTCCAGAAGCTTCCTGTCTTATACAAGGCATGAGTATTTCCGCAGAATCTTATGTGAACTGATTGGCGGCTGGGTAGAAAGCGGCGAGTATCCTGAAGATTACAAGGCTCTTGAAAAAATCATCAAGGGAATCTCTTATAACAATGCGGTTAGGTATTTTGCATTTCCATTGAAAGAAGTGTAACAGACCTCTTGCTGAAACCTTTAAAAAAAGACGTCTATCTTCCATCGATAAACGTCTTTTTTCGTCCTTACCATACATTCTCATCTTTCAGCCGCTGTATCAGTTTTTCATATTGGATGTCCTTATCCTTCTCAAACCTTCTGGCAACCTCCTGAGGAATCTCCGGTATCCCGTCAGTCATCTTTTCTGTCTCTTCTTTATTATAACTCGGAATCTCTCCCTTAAGTTCCTTATTCATCCTATCCTCCATAATAAAACTTTCCTTTTTCTGTGCAGATTTCTTTTGCTTTATTATATAATATTTCTTCGGGGATTACAACAGGGACAAAAGTACAAAAAATGATTCTATCACAGCTATTTTCTGTTAATATTATTCGTTCCGGTAACGCGCAGTCTGGTCATCGCTCTGGCCAGTGATGCCTGGGTGTGATAATATTCCTGTATACTTTGCTTCTGCCGCAGCTGTTCCTCTGCACGTTCTCTGGCTTCTTTGGCACGCAGGATATCAATCTCCTCCGGACGCTCCGCAAAATCCACAAGTACGGTCATACGATTGTTGATTACCTGAGCAAATCCATTACCCACTACAGCCGTATGCCATGCGTCATCCAATGTCTGATATCTCAGTTCTCCGGTCTGTACTGCCACCATCGTATCCGCATGATGTGCCAGAATTGAGAACTGGCCATCCACTGCAGGCAGAATTACATTATAAGCCTTGCCTTTACAGAAGACTTTATCAGCTGCCAGAATCTTCAGATAGAATGAATTTCTTTCTTTCTCAGCCATATCATCTCACTCCTGTCAGGCTTTTGTTGTCTGTGCCATCATTGTTTTCGCTTTTTCTATGACATCATCCACGCCACCCACATTAAAGAAGGCGTTCTCCGGATATTCATCCAATTCACCGTCAATAATCATCTTAAATCCACGGATAGTCTCTTTCAGCGGAACGTATTTTCCGGAAACTCCGGTAAATGTCTCTGCCACATGGAAAGGCTGTGAAAGAAACTTCTGGATTTTACGGGCACGATAAACTGTATTCTTATCCTCATCGGACAGCTCTTCCATACCCAGAATTGCGATGATATCCTGCAGTTCTTTATACTTTTGCAGAATCGCCTGTACCGCACGTGCAACCTCATAATGCTCTTCACCCACCACATCGGCCTCAAGAATACGGGATGTGGATTCCAGTGGATCCACCGCAGGATAGATTCCCTGCTCTACAATTTTTCTGGAAAGCACAGTTGTGGCATCCAGATGTGCAAACGTTGTAGCCGGGGCAGGGTCTGTCAGATCATCCGCCGGTACGTACACCGCCTGCACCGAAGTTACAGAGCCATTTTGGGTAGAAGCGATCCGCTCCTGAAGTTCACCGACATCTGTAGCCAGTGTAGGCTGATAGCCAACTGCAGAGGGCATACGGCCCAAAAGCGCAGAAACCTCAGAACCGGCCTGTACAAAGCGGAATATATTGTCAATGAACAGCAATACATTCTGGTGCTCCTCATCACGAAAATACTCTGCCATCGTCAATCCTGTCTCGGCTACACGCATACGCGCTCCCGGAGGCTCGTTCATCTGACCGAATACCAATGCTGTCTTCTCCAGTACACCGGATTCTTTCATTTCACACCAGAGGTCATTCCCCTCTCTGGAACGCTCCCCTACGCCGGTAAAGATTGAATATCCGCCATGCTCGGTAGCAATATTCGTAATCAATTCCTGGATCAACACAGTTTTTCCCACACCTGCACCGCCGAACAGCCCGATTTTTCCACCCTTTGCATATGGCGCAAGCAAGTCAATCACCTTGATTCCAGTTTCGAGAATCTCCACAACAGGGCTCTGCTCCTCAAAGGAAGGGGGATCCCTATGAATAACCCAATGCTGCTCGTTCTCCAGGTTTTCTCCTCCATCGATGGTATCACCCAGTACGTTGAACAAACGTCCCAGTGTTTTGTTTCCAACCGGTACGGAGATTCCGGCTCCTGTTGAAATCACTTCCATGTCTCTGTGAAGTCCTTCACTGGCCGCCAGCATAATACAGCGTACTGTATGATTCCCTATATGCTGGGAAACCTCCATTACACATTTCTGATCCCCATTTTGTACAGTCAGTGCATCTTTAATGGCCGGAAGCTCCTGGTTTTCAAATTCCACATCTACAACAGGTCCCATTACCTGCACAATCTTGCCTATATTCATAATAACCTCCTACTCCTTTTTCTGTGCCCGGGCCCCGCCGATTACTTCCGTGATCTCCTGGGTAATAGCCGCCTGTCTTGCGCGGTTGTACGCAATAGATAATTCAGACAGCATTTCTCTGGCATTGTCCGTAGAGGACTGCATTGCCATCATTCTGGAATTCTGTTCACTGGAATAGGATTCCACCAGAGCACCATAAATCATTCCCGTAATATAGTTGGGGACAGTCATATTCAGTACATCATCCGGGGAGGGTACCATCCGAATATCTTCCTGATGTGTACCTGCCAGTTCTACTGAAACTTTCTGCTGAAACTGCCCCTTCTTCAGTGGCAGGAGCTGCATCGTACGGGTTTCCATGGAGATGGAATTTTCCATCTGTGTATATATGATATACACCTCGTCCAGTTCTTTCCTATTATACATATCCACAATCTGCTCTGATATGACTCTGGCACGATGCGTGGTAGGTTTCTGAACGGTAAAGTGGAACTGGGTTTCAATCTCAAATCCGTGTTTCTGAAAATACTGTCTGCCCAGTTCTCCCAGTACAAACAATTTTTTCTGTCCCTCACCGCTCAGCTTTTCTTCTGCCATCTTCACTACATTATGATTATAGGCCCCTGCCATACCCTTATCTGAAGTGACAACTATAATTCCGATTTTCCTGTCTTTTTGCTGTACAGCAGAACGCATATCGAAATACTTGTGTTCAAGTTCCGGCATGTGACGTAGAATACGGGTAATGGCATATTGCAGGGTGTAGAAGTAGGGTTCTGTATCTGCCAAAGCCTTTTTTGCTTTTTTAAGATTAGAAGAAGAAATCATATACATAGCATTTGTAATTTTCATTGTATCCTGAATGCTCTTGATTCTGTCCTGTACTTCCTTAATATTCGCCATGATTTATCACCTGCTCTTATCCTTAAATTCAGCTGCCACCTGAACAATCTTTTCAATCAACGCATCAGAAAGTGCCTTCTTTTCCTCGATTTCCTGTCCGATTTCCGGATAGTCACGTCCAAAGTAATA
>CAMKHH010000066.1 GCA_946412445.1 uncultured Eubacterium sp. | reverse complement strand
AAGAAGTACATATTAAAAATGTCAGACAAAGTATCAGGAATGGACTGGCGATGCTGACAGAAGAAAGGCGTCGGACGGGGATTGTTCCAATCTTGAGTGTAAAATATAATACGACGCTGGCATCTCTGGATAAAGTAATATATAAGGGCTTTCTCCATACAGGCACAGAAGATGCAATTGTAAAAGAGGCGTGCGAAAGCATGAACGTTAAGATGCCGAATCTGGATGCTGCGATTGCGAATCTGAGTGGCGGAAACCAGCAGAAAGTGGTGCTGGCGAAGTGGCTGATTTGTGACCCGGAAATCTTGATTGCGGATGAACCAACCCGTGGGATTGATGTAGGTGCAAAGCGCGAGATATATGAACTAATGAATAAATTCGCATCCAAGGGGAAAGGGATTATCATGATTTCTTCGGAACTGCCGGAGCTGATTGGCGTCTGTGACCGGATTTATGTTGTGAGCGAAGGGCATATTGCCGGAATGTTGTCCAGAACAGAGTTTTCGCAGGCGTCAATTATGCAGTTGGCTGTTTCAAACGTTCAGAAAGAAGAGGAGGCATAATTTATCATGAATATAGGAAAATCCACAGATGTAAAAAAGCTTTTTTCTAAATACAGTATTATACTGATTTTGATTCTCATCATGGTGGTCTGCACGTTTGCCAACAGGAGTTTTTTAAGTGCCAGTAACCTGATCAATGTCTGTCGCCAGCAATCTGTTACGATTATTATTGCTTTTGGTGAGATGGCATTGATTATATGTGGGCAGTTGGATCTGTCATGTGGAGCTGTCATTGCTCTTGCGGGCTGCCTGTCTGTTTCAACGTATAAAGCCAGCGGGAATATGCTGCTTGCCTTTGCTGTTGCAATTGGTGTCGCAGTGTTCGTAAATCTGCTGAATGGAATAATGGTTACAAAATTTAAGGCACCCGCATTTATTGCCACACTTGCAACACAAACCATGGCCCGGGGTGCGGCCCTGTATATTACAAGTGGACAGAATATCTACGAAATCGGTAAATATACAGTTGTGGGTCAGGGGTCACTGGGACCTGTTCCGATTCCGGTTATCTTTATGATTTGTATTTTTGGCCTGATGGCTTACTTTATGCGGAATACGCGTTGGGGGCGTTCTACATATGCAGTGGGAGGTAATGCTGAGGCAGCCAATGCGTCCGGAATCAATACAAACCTGGTAATTATGAAAGCTTATCTGCTCAACGGAGTTCTCGTGGGCATTGCAGCAGTACTTTTCATGTCACGCGTCAACGGTGGTCTTCCGGCAGGTGCCGCGGGGTATGAAATGGATGGCCTGACTGCAACTATCGTCGGTGGGACAAGCTTTACGGGTGGAATCGGTACCCCATGGGGAACCGTGGTCGGCGCCTTCGTGGTTGGTTTCCTGGGGAATATTATGAATTTGATGTCAATCGATTCATATATTCAGCAGATTGTGCGGGGGGCAATTATAGCCTTCGCAGTAATCTGGGATATTTATTCAAAATCTCGTCAGACCTATAAAAAGGGAAAGTAAATATATTAATTCGCTTTGCAGCTTTGCAGAGCAGATTATAAAAATGAATGTAAATGGGAGGAAGCATTATGAGGAAAAAGGTTTTAGCATTATTGTGTGTAGTTGTGTTGGGAGGTTCACTTGCAGCCTGCGGCTCTTCGGAGGGTTCGAACTCCGCCGCAAATTCTGTTTCATCAGGCTCCGCTAAGAGCGGGACTAAGGAAACAACAGGTTCTTCGGAGACTAAAACGGACGGATTTAAGGTTGCATATATTGCCCGTAACCAGTCAGATCCTTTTGCGGCAGAACTTGTAAATCAATTTACACTGCAGGCAAAGGAGTATGCGGATACCTTTACGCTGGACACTTTCGATTCTCAGGCCGACAGTGAGAAAGAAAACTCAATTATTGAGGATTGTATCACAAAAAAATACGACTGTATCATCATCCAGCCTAACGATGGAGAATTGCAGAGACCGTATTGCCAGAAGATTTTGGATGCAGGCATTTTCTGTATTACTACGAATGCGGCAATCCGTGATCTTAAGGGAGGGTCCTGGGTGGACGGTGACCCATATGCGCAGGGGGAGGCGATTGCCAAACTTGCCGCAGAGAATGTTCCCAAGAACGGTGTTGTCGGCATACTGAACTGTATGCCCGGAAACTTTCATACCACACAGCGTTATGAGGCAATCAAGGCAGAGTTTATTGAAAAAAGAACAGACTGCAATATCATCGGAGATTTCATGGAAGAGGAATCCACAGAGGCCGCCGCTATGGCGACCATGGAAGACTGGGCGACATCTTATGGGCGTATTGACTGTATGCTTACCACTGCTGATTTGCTGGGAAATGGTGCTTATGAAGCTGTGAAGGATGATTCCACTTATGATGGCATGCAGATTTATTCTGTAGACTGTCTGGCTAAAACAGTACTTGAAATTAAGGATGGGGTATATACGGCAGCAGTATATCAGAACCCGCCGGCACTGGCGGCGGCAAATCTGGAAGCAGCAAACAAGCTTCTGACAGGTGAGGAGACGGTTGTTGAAACATCGGTTGATTCCTTACTTTGTACTTCTGATAATGTGGATCAGTTCATTCAGATGTATATCGATCAGGGACAGATTACAGAAGATGAGGCAGCACAGCATAGTTATACAGCAGGAAGCGCGAAATCCATACTTGATGAGCAGTAAGAAACAGATATAAAAAAGCGCTTTGGAAAATGCATAGTTATTTTTCAAAGCGTCTTTTAAAATTTAACAGGAGGAGAATGTGATGTATTTAGAAGATATATTCGGATTGAAGGGTAAAGTTGCCATTGTAACCGGAGGACGAAGAGGAATCGGCCAGGTAGTGGCGTGTGGGCTCGCAAAAGCCGGGGCTGAGGTGGTTATTTTCAGCAGGACATTGTCCGGGGAAACAGTAAAGATGATTATAGAAGAAGGGGGAAAGGCTTATGATATTGCAGTCGATGTGACGGATGAAAAGGGTGTGGATGATGCCGTAGCAGAAGTGATGAAACGTTCCGGACATATCGACGTAGTGTTTAATAATGCCGGAATCTGCATTCATGAGGATACACTGACAGCTACTGTTGAAGAGTGGCGAAAAGTCATCGATGTAAATCTCACGGGGGAATATATTGTGGCGCGTGCGGTGGGGAAGGCAATGATTGAAAATAAAATCCATGGAAGCATTATTAACATGGCTTCCATGTCTGGAACAATTGTAAATATTCCCCAGTGGCAGGCGTCTTACAATGCTTCCAAGGCAGGAGTGATTCATATGACGAAATCCCTGGCAATAGAGTGGGCAGATTACGGAATTCGTGTAAACAGCTTAAGTCCCGGTTACATAGCCACACCTATGTCAGAGGATACACCACGGGAACTGAAAGATGCATGGATGCCTCTGATTCCTCAGCACCGTATGGGTAAGCCGGAAGAACTGATTCCGGCGATTCTTTATCTGGCCTGTGACGCATCCGGATATACAACAGGATCCGATGTGATCGTTGACGGAGGATATGTTTCGTTTTGATGCAGGAGGATGCCGCTGACAGTACCCTGAAAATCAAATCCCGATATTACTTGAAAAATATCCGGATATGATATAAATTGATAGTAATATGCAGAAAATGCACCGGAAGGAGAAAAGCGATTTGCTCGATAAAGCAACCAATATAGAACTGAAACGAATAAACAAAAACAATATTTACCGTACCGTAATTGCTCAGAGAAAGATATCTAAACAGGAGATTGCTTATCGGCTGAATTTAAGCCTTCCTACAGTTGCGCAGAATCTAAATGAATTGATGGAGATTGGACTGGTGGAACAACAGGGAACCTTTCAGTCTACCGGGGGCAGGAAGGCAAAGATTATTTCCAGTAATCCAAAGGCCAGAGCAGCTCTGGGACTGGATATTACCCAAAATCATGTAAATCTGGTCATGGTTGATCTGGAGGCAAGTGTTTTAAGCTCTGTACGGAGACGGATTCCCTTCCGGGCAGATGAGAGATATTTTCAGACCTTAAAAGGCATGGTTAATGACATGGTGAAGAGCGCAGGCGTGCTTCCTAATCATATTCTAGGGGTGGGAATCTCTCTGCCTGCTATTCTGGGAGAGGATGACAGGACTTTGAAATATGCGCCTCTTCTGGAGGAGCCGCTGGATCTGTATCAGGACCTGAGCACATATCTCAATTACCCCTACCGCTTTATTAACGATGCCAACGCAGGAGGGTTTGCTGAATTGTACTCAGGAAAGACGGGGAAAAACGCACTTTATCTCTTACTTAGCAACACAGTAGGAGGAGCCATAATTATGGATGGAAGGTTGTACTGCGGGGAAGGCCGCCGCGGAGGAGAGTTCGGGCATATGACACTGGTTCCGGATGGGCGGCCCTGTTATTGCGGTAAGATTGGCTGTGTTGATGCATATTGTTCTGCGCTGCTTTTGTCGAATACGACAGGAGGAGACTTGGAAAAATTCTTTGAGAAGCTGGAGGCGGGTGACGAAAAGTGCAGGGTGGTGTGGGAAGAATATCTGCATTATCTTGTAATCGTGATTAACAATCTGCAGGTGAGCTTTGACTGCGATGTTGTCCTGGGCGGATATGTAGGATGGCATCTGGATCCCTATCTGGAAGAAATCAAAAAAAGGGTTATTGCACGCTGCAATTTTCAGACAGATGGCTCCTATCTTCATGTCAGCCATCTGAATGCAGAAGCATCAGCACTGGGAGCGGCACTTTGTTATATTGATGAATTTATAAAACAAGTATAGAATTTTTAGAATGGAGGGCTTGTCCATGCTGGTAAATTTAAAAGAAGTTATGGAATGCGGAATAAAGGGAGGCTATGCGGTCGGGGCCTTTAACGTAACGAACCTGGAAACACTCATTGCTGTTACAGATGCGGCCCGGGAGACGGGCAAAGGGGTCATCCTTCAGTATGCGGAAGTGCACCAGCCATACATTACGCTGGACGTCATTGGTCCAATTATGATTGAATTTGCGAAGAAAGCTTCTGTTCCCATATGTGTACATCTGGATCACGGTTCCTGTATAGAAAGCTGTATGCAGGCAATGCGTCTGGGGTTCACGTCGGTTATGATAGATGCCTCTTCCTCCGATTATGAGAAGAATGCTGCCACAACAAGGGAGGTTGTGAGATGGGCGCATTCTGTGAATGTGACTGTGGAGGCGGAGCTCGGACATATCTTTTCCTCAGACGGGAAAACATCCCAAAGTGAAGAGAGTGGCATGGGAAAATCGGATTTTATCAATGTGGAGGATGCATATACCGATCCGGAAGTGGCAAAGGAGTTTGTAAAAACTACAGGAGTGGATGCTCTTGCCATAGCATTTGGTACAACTCATGGAATCTATACCAGGAAACCGGTTCTGGATTTAAATCGTATCCGGGCAATCAGGGAGTGTGTGGATATCCCGCTTGTCATGCATGGGGGATCGGGGTTAAGTAAAGAAGAATTCCAGACAGCCATCAGGAACGGAATCCGTAAAATCAATTACTACACATATGTCTCTTTGGCGGGAGGCAAGGCGGTGAAAAAGGTACTTGACAGGGCAGACCCGAAAGACAATATATTCTTTCATGATATTCCTTTGCTTGGTATACAGGCTATGAAAGAGGATATCGAAAGAGCAATCCGGATTTTCAGCCTGGAAGTATAATTTGGGAGGTAAGTTGTATGGGTGGAAAAGGGATTACGGTGGCGGGAACTTTGATTTGTGATAATTATTATATGGTGGATACATATCCCAGACAAGGGCATCTGACGAATATCCGGGGGGTTCAAAGAGGCGTAGGAGGGACCGGAAACCTCATTATGGATCTGGCAAAATTAGATGGAGATCTTTCATTAAAAGTAAGTGCCGTAATCGGTACAGGGAGTAATGGACGATTTGTCTTGAATACGCTTAAGGGGCTTCCAAATATTAACATTGATAATGTAACCATGGAAGGCAGTACTTCCATGACAATTGCGATGGAGGCAAATGATAACAAACAGAGAACTTTCTTTTATCTGCCAGCCGCCAGTGATATATATGATGAGAGCTATATAGACTGGGATAAAGTGGAAGCAGATATTTTCCATCTGGAATATCTGCTTCTTTTAAAGAAGGTCGATGAAGAAGATCCGGTATATGGAACTCATGGCGCGAAAATACTGCATGATGCCAAAAAAAGAGGGATGAAGACCTCCATTGATATTGTATCGGAAGAAGATTATGAAAGAATGAGGAAGGTCGTCAGGCCTGCGCTTAAATACACAGATTACTGCATTATAAATGAAGTGGAAGCAGAAGGAATTACGGGAATCAGACTGACAGCAAATGAAACACTGCTTGAACAAAATGTTCCCCGGGCACTGGAGGAGCTAAAAAGACTTGGAGTTTCGGAGTGGGCGGTAATCCATTCGCCTCAGTGTGGTTTTGGTCTGGATGTCCGTACAAGGGAAATAAAGAGAGTATCAAGCTTGAAGCTGCCCGAAGGATATATTAAAAGTACCACAGGTGCCGGTGATGCATTTTGCAGCGGCGTGCTCTACAGCGCCTATAAAGGATTGGGCTGGAGCATGCGTTACAATTGGGGGCCGGCTGTGCTGCATGTTCCCTGTCAGATATTGGCGGATGGGCAGGACTTCGTCCGTATGAGGATGTAATGAAAGAGTTTGAAAAATATTGGTTATAACTAAATGAGAAAATCTGTTGACAATTGGAAATT
>CAMKHH010000065.1 GCA_946412445.1 uncultured Eubacterium sp. | reverse complement strand
GAAACTCTATATGTCGGGGATGCTGTACGAAATGCTCAATGTACATTGTGCGGTCCCCAAACGCAATCTGAGATTCCTTTTGCGCCGTAAGAAATGCCAGTTGAAATTCCTTCGGTGAGTGCGCAGTACGCATCCCCTTTCCACCGCCTCCAAGTGCCGCCTTTATGATGACCGGATATCCAATGCGTTCTGCCTCTTTCGCACCTTTTTCCACATCATATATCGGGCAATCCGTTCCAGGTATCACAGGTACTCCCGCAGCCACCATCGTATTTCTGGCTATCTGCTTATTTCCCAGGCTTCGAATTACGTCCGAACACGGTCCCACAAAGGTAATATGACACTGCTCACAGAACTTCACGAATTTTTCATTTTCCGAAAGAAATCCAAACCCCGGATGTATGGCATCCGCTCCGGATACCAAAGTAGCGCTTATGATCCGCTCCATATTGAGATAACTTTCCGTAGATGGCCCCGGTCCGATACAGACGGCCTCATCTGCCAGCTGAGTATGCAGGCTTTCCTTATCGGCTTCCGAATATACGGCCACAGTCCCGATTCCCATCTCTCTGCAGGCCCGGATAATCCGCACCGCAATTTCTCCCCGATTGGCAATTAATAACTTTTGAATCATATACCCACCTTTATCCAACCATAAATGTCAATTCAGCTTTTACGGCAACTTTTCCATCCACGGAGGCCACAGCCTCTCCAACACCTACAGGACCCTTTTGCCTGATGATCTTTGTTTCCAGGCGTAATTTATCGCCCGGCTGAACCTTGACTTTAAATCTACACTTATCAATTCCCCCAAAATATGCAATTTTCCCCTTGTTCTCAGGCTTTGAAAGAATTGCCACTGCTCCGGTCTGCGCCAGTGCTTCCACAATCAGTACTCCCGGCATCACAGGCTCCCCGGGGAAATGTCCCTGAAAGAAATCTTCACGGAAAGTCACACATTTATATCCGACAGCATACTCACCCGGTATATAATCCTCGATATAGTCTACCAGCAGAAATGGATGGCGATGCGGCAGAATTTCCTCAATCTGTTTAATATTTAATCTGTTCATATCCATTCACCCTCCAGAGTTAAATGATTCGGAATAGCGGCTGACCATACTCCACGGTTTCACCATTCTTCACGTAAACTTCCGTTATCATCCCGTCAAAATCACTCTCTATGTCATTCATAAGCTTCATAGCTTCTACGATAGCCAGCACCTGTCCTTTTTTAACCTTATCCCCTACACTGGCAAATGGTTCTGAATCTTCTGAAGGTGCTGCATAGAAGGTTCCGACCAATGGGGATTTTACCAGATTTCCCTCCGGTTCCATCTCCTCACCAGAAACTTCTAAAGCTTTATCAGAAGGTACTGTATTCACAGGCACTGCAACTGTATTCTGAATTACCTTTCCACTTTCCAGGCTAAGCTTCAGTCCTTCTGACTCATATTGGAAGGAAGACAGATTGGATGCCGACACTTTTTCTATTAATTTTATAATCTGCTCAAAATCCATTACTTTTCCCCTTACTCCTGATACCTCTTAATCAGCAATGTAGCATTATGTCCGCCGAAGCCCAGAGAATTTGTCATCGCATAATTTATCTCCTGCTCAACGGGTGCTCCGATTACATAGTCCAGATTCATCTCTTCCTCTGTTTCTCTGGTCCCGATTGTCTGATGGATAAATCCATCCAAAATTGATTTAACACATACAATAAACTCCACCCCCCCTGCTGCACCCAGCAGATGGCCAATCATTGATTTGGTTGAGTTAATCTTTACCTTTTCAGCGGCTTCTCCAAAAGCAGTTTTAACAGCTTTTGTTTCAAATAAATCATTATAGTAGGTACTCGTTCCATGGGCATTGATATATTCCACCTGATCCGGGGTTATCCCTGCTTCCTTCATTGCATCTTCCATGGCTCTTGCCGCACCACTTCCATCCTCGATTGGAGAAGTAATATGATGAGCATCAGCAGTCGCACCATAACCTACGATCTCTGCCAGGATCCTGGCACCGCGGGATTTGGCATGCTCCAGCTCCTCCAGGATGACGACCCCTGCACCTTCTCCCATAACAAATCCGCTTCTGTCTTTGTCAAACGGAATGGAAGCACGCATGGGGTCTTCACAGGTACTAAGTGCTGTCAAGCTGGTGAATCCTGCCACCCCAATCGGACAAACGGACCCTTCTGTACCTCCTGCAAGCATGACCTCTGCATCCCCATACTGAATTGCCCGGTAAGCGTCACCGATGCTGTTCGTCCCGGATGCGCAGGCAGTTACCACATTCGTACACTTTCCCCTTGCTCCTGTAATAATTGATATATTTCCGGCTGCCATGTTAGTTATCATCTTCGGAACAAGTAAGGGATCCACCCTGGATGGCCCTTTTTCCAATAGCCTTTGTTCCTCCCTCTCCATGGACTGCAGACTTCCAATACCGGAGCCTACGATTACACCAACGCGGAATGGATCTTCCTTTTCCATGTTGATTCCCGCATCTGCAAGTGCTTCCAGTGCAGCCGCTACTCCATATTGAGAAAAAAGTTCCATTCGTTTCGCCGATTTAAAGTCCATCCGGTCCTTTGCCACAAAATCTTTTACTTCCGCTGCCAGCTTTGCTTTAAAATCTGTAGTATCAAATCTGGTGATTTCACCAATTCCGACCCTTCCAGCCCGGATTCCGTCCCAGAAAGACTTTACATCATTGCCAAGAGGCGTAACTGCTCCCATTCCGGTTACTACTACTCTTCTTTTCATTAAAACCTCCTTCATTACATCGCCATGCCGCCATCTACGCATAGTACCTGTCCGGTAATGTATCCTGCTTCGTCTGATGCCAGAAAAGCCACAGCTTTTGCCACATCTTCAGGTCTTCCAAATGTTTTCATGGGTATCATCTCTGCTGTGTGTTCCTTCACACTTTCTGAAAGTACTTCTGTCATATCTGTTTCTATGAATCCGGGTGCGACTGCGTTGGCCGTTATTCCCCTGGATGCCAGCTCTTTTGCCACAGACTTTGTCAAAGCAATAACTCCGGCTTTCGAAGCAGCATAATTGGCCTGCCCGGCATTACCTGAAATACCTACGACTGATGCCATATTAATAATCCGTCCGCTTCTTTGCTTCAGCATCTGACGGGATACATGACGAATACAGTTGAACGTTCCTTTCAGATTTACATCTATGACCTGTGCAAAATCATCCTTATTCATACGCATCACCAGATCATCTTTTGTAATTCCCGCATTGTTTACCAATATATCAATCTTCCCGTATTTTTTGATTACAGTACGAAAAAACTCTTCACATGCCTCATAATCCGCCACATTACACTGTTCAATGACCGCCTCTCCGCCTTCATCTTGAATCAGCGAGCGAACCTGCTCCGCTTTTTCTTCGGAACCATTATAGTTAACAACAACAAGTGCACCATTTCTGGCAAGCTCCAATGCTATGGCCTTTCCAATTCCTCTGGAAGCTCCCGTAACTACTGCGACTTTTTTATCAGACATTCTACACTCCCTTTTGTTTATTTCTGTAAATGCATCAATTGTTCCATATCCTCTGCAGTCTGGATGTTATATACTTTTACATCCGGATTTATCTTTTTCATAAATCCTGCAAGTGTCTTGCCCGGTCCAATCTCAATGAAGGTATCTGCTCCATCCAGAATCATCTTTTCCACACTCTGCTGCCAAAGAACCGGTGAAAAAATCTGGCGGGCCAGCAGCCCTTTAATCTCTTTGCAATCCGTGACATACTCTGCGGTTACATTCGTAACATACGGAAGGTTAAGTTCTTTAACCTCCACCTCCTCCAATGTCTGCGCAAGTTCGCGTCCGGCACCTGTCAGCATTGCAGAATGAAAAGGCCCGCTTACATTCAGTGGCAGACATCTCCTTGCTCCCTCTTCCTTCAATCTCTGTGAAGCCTCTTCCACCGCTGCTTTTTTGCCTGTAATTACAATCTGTCCCGGACAGTTATAATTGGCAATGCTCACTCCATCTATCTCCTGAATTACAACTTCAATCTGGCTTCCATTCAGGCCCAGAACAGCCGCCATGGCTCCTTGTCCGGCAGGCACCGCCTGCTCCATCAAAATACCTCTTTTGCGGACAGTGGTTATGGCATCTTTCAGGCTGAATCCTCCCGCAGCTTCAATTGCACAATACTCACCCAGACTTAAGCCTGCCGTCACATCCGGACACAATCCCTGCTCCCGGACTACCTTTTCCATCGCAAGACAGGTTGTTACAAGCGCAGCTTGTGTATACTCTGTAGCATCCAGCCTGTCATTTTTTTCAAAACAAAGCTCTTTCATATCCAGATTCAGCCATTGTCCGGCATCTTCAAACACCTTCCGGGCCGTTTCATATCTATCATAAAAATCTTTTCCCATACCGGGCTTTTGTGCACCCTGTCCCGGAAAGATAAATGCTGTCTTACTCATAGATTGTGTTTCCTTTCAACAACTCATCTGCTTCTTTTATCAACTTTTGAATCAGCTCTGTACAGGTCAGTTCTTCCTTTACCAAACCCGCACTCTGCCCTGCCATAATACTTCCGCTTATAACGTCACCGTCTACTACAGCCTTTCTAAGTCCTCCTAAAGTCAGCAGTTCCAATTCTTCAAAGGAAGCACCTTCTGCCTCTTTTTTCAAATACTCTTTTGTCATCTGGTTCCGCAGCGCCCTCACCGGATGTCCCGTGGAGCGGCCCGTCACCTTTGTATCAATATCTTTTGCTTTTATAATACATTTTTTGTAATTATCATGCACTTGGGATTCCTTCGTCACGACAAAATGAGTCCCCAGCTGGACTCCCTTTGCCCCCAGCATAAATGCTGCAGCAACCCCACGTCCGTCCGCAATACCACCAGCCGCAATCACAGGGATTTTCACCGCTGAAGCAATCTGTGGGACTAAAACCATGGTCGTAGTCTCTCCGATATGTCCTCCCGCTTCACTTCCTTCTGCCACTACAGCGTCAGCACCCATACGTTCCATACGCTTTGCCATAGCTACGGAGGCAACCACCGGAATCACCTTAGCTCCAGCCGCTTTCCACATCTTCATATATTTCTCCGGATTCCCGGCTCCGGTAGTAACCACCTGGACTCCTTCTTCCACTATGACATCAGCAACCTCGTCTGCGTAGGGACTCATCAGCATAATGTTGACTCCAAATGGTTTATCCGTCAGGGCTTTTGCTTTTTGTACCTGCTCACGCACCCACTGGGCCGGAGCACTTGCTGCTCCGATCAGTCCAAGTCCGCCTGCTTCTGATACAGCTGCCGCCAGATGATATTCTGCCACCCAGGCCATGCCCCCCTGAACAATAGGATATTTGATTCCAAGTAATTCGGTGATTTCCGTCTTCATAAAGACTGCCTCCTGTTTTATGACTCTATTTTGTATTCTTTCCTTACTGTAATTTTTGAATATATTGACCCACATCACCAATGGTTTTTATATTCTCCAGATCGTCTGTAGGAATCTCTACATTGAACTCCTCTTCTAATGCCATCACCATCTCAAACAAATCCAGTGAATCCGCCCCCAAATCCTCTTTAAATGAAGTTTGTTCTGTCAGAGAACCTACCTCTGCACCCAGTGATTCTGCTACAATTTCTTTAATTTTTTCCAACATAATCATATCTCCTTATATAAATTTATTTTTTTATGAAAACAGCTTATTGCTGACTTTCTTTACCATTGCAAAAGGCTTGCGCCATAGGTTAAGCCGCCGCCAAATCCCGACAGGACAATATATGAGCCTCTCCGAAAACCTTTCTTTTTATTAATCTCATCAAGCAGAATAGGAATACTGGCAGATGATGTATTCCCATATTCCCCCATATTAACCGGAAACTTTTCCATCTTTTCTCCCAACCGCTTTGCCACAGACTGAACAATCCGTACATTCGCCTGATGAAGAATATAATATGCTATTTCCTTTGTACTTAAGTTTTCCTTAACCAGCAGTTCCCGTATAACCTCAGGTACCTTTGACACCGCGAATTTAAAAACCTCACCACCATCCATCTGCATATAGGTTTCGGCATCCACAGGCTGCCTCTCATACTTTTTCTGGTTTCTGCTGCTGCAGGTCAGTACCCCGCCTTTTCTTCCATCCGAGTAAGCTACCTGACTGTACTTTCCGTCTTTGGAGGCCTTCAGCACTACAGCCCCTGCACCGTCTCCGAAAAGTATACAGGTAGATCTATCTGTCCAATTCACCAGATTTGAAAGGCTTTCTGCTCCAATTACAATTGCAGTTTTATAGATTCCCTGCCCCAGATATGCCTGTGCCGTATTCAACGCAAAAAGAAAGCCGGTACATGCGGCATTCAAGTCAAAACAGACAGCGTTAACAGCTCCAATTGCTTTTTGAACCCCACAGGCAGAGGACGGCATAATCTCCCCGGCAGATATTGTAGCCACGATAATTAAGTCAATCTCTTCCGGCTGTATCCCTGCATCCTTTAAAGCCTCGAAAGCTGCCCGGGATGCCAAATAAGTGGTATTCTCCTCCCCTTCTATCAGGTGCCGCCTGACAATGCCTGTTCGTTCTCTTATCCATTCATCACTGGTTTCTACTATTTCGGACAGCTTATCATTATCCCAGACAAACGATGGAACATAAGAGCCCGTTCCGTATATTTTCCCAATCATAATTTATGTCCAGCCCTTTCAATTATAGTTTACCCTTTAATTAACGGGCTTAATCCAATCCTAATATTACTTTGATTATCAAATTATATCATAATAAAGGTA
>CAMKHH010000064.1 GCA_946412445.1 uncultured Eubacterium sp. | reverse complement strand
GATAAAGGACAGATCCTGATTGACGGAATTCCAACAAAGATAACCTCTCCTTTGGATGCTCAAAAGGAGGGTGTGGGGATGGTTTACCAGGAACTTAATATGCTTCCTGATTTAAGTGTTGCAGAAAATATATTCATATCGCACCTTTCGACTGCGAAAGCTGGTTTTGTTAATTGGAAAGAAATACATAAAAAAGCCCAGCAGCTTCTTCAGATGATGGAAATCAATATTGATACGCACACCCCTTTAAAAGAATTAAAAGTAGCTCATCAACAGTTAATAGCGATTGTGCGTGCACTATCAAGAAATTGCAAGGTAGTTATTCTGGATGAACCTACATCTGCATTAACGGATAAAGATAGTAAAAGCGTTCTTAAAGCAGTGCAGAGGCTAAAGGATTTGGGCTATATTGTAATCTATATATCTCACAAGCTTAAAGAGGTTCTGGAAGTCACAGATGAAGTGATTGTATTCCGAAATGGACATAAGGTGGGAAACTATAAATCAGAGGAGCTGGATGAGGACAAACTTGCAGAATTGATTGCTGGGAGAGAACTGGTGAGCAAATTTCCTAAGGTACGCTTTAAAAGAGGAGAGGAAATACTTTCTGTCAAGAATTTGAAAGTGCCAGGTCTTTTGGAGGATATTTCATTTACGTTGCATCAAGGTGAAATACTTGGAATTACGGGACTTTTGGGAGCTGGAAAAACAGAAGTGGCAAAAAGCATTTTTGGAGTTTTTGGCAGGGGCAATCCTAAAGCAGAAGGTGAAATATATGATTTTGGTAAAAAGATTAATGTTAAAACACCAAGAGATGCGATTTCCCAGAAGATAGGCCTGGTACCGGAAAATAGAGCTGTGGAAGGATTGCTTACTGATATGAGTATTATAGATAATGTAATGTTAGCTTCCTTAAAAAGCATTTCCAGTTTTGGGTGGATTCATAAAAAAAAGACGGAATCACTTATGGATGAGATGATCCAATCACTTGAAATTAAATGTGGACATGTTGATAATCCGGTAAATAGTCTGTCAGGGGGTAACCAACAAAAGGTCGTATTGGCAAAATGGCTCTCGGCAAAATCGAAAATTATAATTTTTGATGAACCCACCCGAGGTATAGATGTGGGTGCCAAAGTGGCAGTGTATGAATTGATGAATGAACTGGTAAGACAAGGGGTTGGTGTGATTATCGCTTCATCGGAGGCAGAAGAGGTTTTTGGGATGTCTGATCAGGTCATTATATTAAAAGAAGGTAAAATATCGGGATCATGTGAAACAAAAGATTGTGATATCAGCCAAATGCAATTCTATATGTGAGGTGGTAATCAAAATGAATAAAGTAAAACTAAAGAAAATATTGACATCGGAGCTTTCTGTTATATTGGTACTCGTTGTATTATGCATTGTTGCCGCAGTCGTAACGCCAGTATTTGCCACGACCCGTAATATCACAAGTGTTTTACAACGAACAGCCACAACAGGAATTGTGGCAATTGGTGTAACTTTTGTTATTGGGACAGGTGGAATTGATTTGTCTGTGGGCGGACAGCTAACAATCATAGGAATTATAGCAGCACTTATGTTTAGGGCTGGGTTACCTATGGCACTGATTCTTCTGATTATGTTGGGGATGGGAGCCGCTATGGGAGCTTTGAATGGTGTTTTGGTCGCCTATCTTAAATTAACACCTATCATGGTAACACTGGCTATGCAGTTGATTACATTTGGATTTTCATTATATATTACAGAGGGAAAACAGATATCCATTAAAGAAGATGGTTTCGGATTTTTTGGGTTAGGAAATGTTTTGGGCATTCCAACGCCAATCTGGATTTTTCTAATTGTTGCTGTAATTGCAATGATTATACTTAAAAAATTCACATTAGGAAGAAAAATACTTGCGGTAGGAAGTAATGCAAAAGGTGCATGGTATGCAGGTATTAATGTCAATGCATCTACAATTTCAGCCTATGTGATTGCAGGTATTACTGCGGCAGTTTCTTCAATTATTATGACAAGTAAATTAATGTCAGCGTCTGCTTCGGTTGGTCAGGGCATGGAGATGGATGCGATAGCGGCTGTTGTTATAGGTGGAACAAGTCTGAGTGGAGGAAATGGCTACGTGGTCGGTACTGTAGCGGGAGCTCTGATTATCACGGTTATTACCAATTGGATGACATTACAGGATATTAATCCTTATTTACGTGATGTAGTGAAAGGCTTAATAATTATTTTGGCTCTTCTTCTTGATAATGCAAGAAGAGGCAGATTATCTAAAAATGAGATGGCAAATTAAACCTAAATTAAAAGAAGGGAATGGTATGTTATGGAAACTATGAGAGCATGGGTATTGAGAGATAAAAGAAAAATGCAGATAGAAGAAAGGGAGATGCCTGTACCAAAGGATGGCGAAGTCTTAATTAAAATCAAATCAATGGGAGTTTGCGGCTCCGATCTTCACTTTTATACAGACCTAAAAATAGGAGATTATGGAACGAATGGAAATCCGTTAATATTAGGACATGAGTGTTCGGGAGAAATTGTAAAAATTGGAGAGAATTGCACAAAATCAGAAGTGGGAGACAGAGTCATCATAGAACCAGGTATTCCCTGTATGCACTGCGATGAGTGCCGAGCAGGCAGATATAATTTTTGTCATGATATGTATTTTATGGGAACTCCCCCTTGGGATGGCTGTATGTGTGAATATGTTGCATGGCCGGAATTTTTAACCTACAAGATGCCGGAAGAGATGACCTATCAAGAAGGAGCGATGATTGAGCCATTCGTCGTGGGGTTGCAGGCTATGAGAAACAGTGGTATAGGCTTCAGTGATAATGCAGTTGTGGTCGGATGCGGAGCGATAGGCATGATGACGATTGCAGCATTAAAGGCTGAAGGGGCAGGACGAATTATAGCTGTGGATATGGAGCCATTCAAACTTGATATGGCCCTGAAAATTGGTGCGACGGATGTTATTAATCCAAAGGAGTGTAGTGATGTCGTTTCGGAAATTAAGAAAATGACCGATGGATGGGGTGCACAGTATGCTTTCGAATGTGTTGGCAGTGCAAAGACGGTGTATGATATCAACAGTTATGTGCGCGATGGAGGAACAATTACTTATATCGGACTCATGATTAATGATGGAGCTCCGATGCCGATGGCGAGTGCAGTGATGAGAGGGCTAACCTATAAGACACTGATTAGATATACAAACCTTTTTGACCGGGCAATGCTTTTACTAAAATATGGGCGGGCGGACATAAAGCCACTTATGACGCATGAGTATACATTTGAACAAGGTGATGAGGCTTTTGAAAAGGCTTTGAATGATAAAAAGAATGCAATTAAAATTGTTGTAAACTTTTAAGGAGATGTGAGATGCGACAGTTTGAATTAATTTCCCCCCAAAAGTTTGTGAAGCACGAAGCCCCGGAGCCTATTTTGGGTCCCGGGGATGCAAAGATTGCCGTGAAGGCGGTGGGAATCTGCGGATCTGATATTCATGCATATTATGGAGAACATCCTTTCATGACATTTCCGATTGTTTTAGGTCACGAATGTACCGGTGTTGTGGAACAGATTGGCATGGAGGTAAGAAATCTGACCGTAGGAGACAGAGTAGTACTGCGGCCACAGGATGTCTGCGGTAAGTGTAAGCCCTGCAGAGAGGGCAGATACAATATATGCGAATCTCTAAAAGTATTGGGATGCCAGTCAACAGGCGGATGCTCAGATTACTATGCAGCAGATGCCAAACTATTTTACAGACTTCCGGCTTCACTTGGATTTGCTGAGGGAACGATGATAGAACCTCTTGCGGTTGCGTTACATGCAGTAAAGCGAATCGGTGATTGCAAGGATAAAAAGGTGCTTGTATTAGGGGCAGGCACGATAGGGAACCTGGTGGCACAATCTGCAAAAGCACTTGGGGCGTCCAAAGTAATGATTACGGATGTCTCAAAAGAAAAGCTTGAGATTGCAAAAAAAACAGGCATTGATTATACGGTAAATGTTTCTCGGGAGTCTCTTGAGGAAACAGCAAGAGAAGCTTTTGGTATGGATGGATTTGATGTGGTGTATGAATGCACAGCAAATGAACGGGCTTTAAACGAGATTCTCTCCATAGCCGGAAAAGGAATTCCTATAGTTATTGTAGGCGTATTTGCCGGAATGACAAATGTTAATCTTGCAAATGTGCAGGATCGGGAATATACGCTTTTGGGCAGCTTAATGTATACTGAAGATGATTATTATGAATCAATCGACTTGGTGAATGATGGGAAAATAAGCTTGCGTCCTCTTATTTCCAAAGAACTTTCTATAGAAGAGATGGATGGTGCATATCAATATATAGAAGCGAATAAATCCACTGTTCAGAAAGTGATTCTTACAGTATAAAGGGGATGAACATGTCATATTTTATCAGGACAGTACTTGGAGATATTGAACCCCGCAAATTAGGATGGTGTCAGTGTCATGAACATATTTTTCTGAAAAAAGGAAAAGCTCTTGAAATGTCAAAGGCTCTATGCATGGATGATTTTGAAAAATCTGTTCAGGAATTAATGGATTATCGTAACTGCGGCGGAGTCAGTCTGGTAGATGCGCAGCCTACATATTCCGGAAGGATTGCAGAAAATCTGATAGAAGCATCTTTGCAGACAAAGGTTAATATTATCGCATCCACAGGATTTCATAAGCATGCCTTCTATTATGAAGATAGCCCTATTTTCACAATGAGCGAAGAAAAGCTGACCGAATTGTTTATTTCAGAGATTGCGGATGGGATGTTAAGGACGGACGGTGATAGAGCAAAAGGATGTGCAGGCATAATAAAAGTGGCGGTTGACAGAGGTGGCATAGGTGCTACAAAGAACTATGAAAAGCTTTTTAACGCAGCGATACAGGCGAGCCGTGAAACCGGTGCAGAGATACTTGCACATTTTGAACCTGATACAGATGTATTTCAACTTCTTAGAAAGATGGAACAGGCACATCTTCCGGCCGGGAGACTGATTGCCTGCCATCTGGATCGGGCCAGAATTGATGAACAGTATCATAAAGAAGTGGCCAAAGCAGGTGCCTTTTTGGAGTATGACACGATTAACAGACTTAAATATGTTTCGAATGAAAATGAAATCCGTCTGATTTTGAAAATGTTAGAAAGCGGCGTAGAGGACAGACTCTTGCTGTCCTTAGATACGACGAATGAGAGGCTGCGGGCATATGGCGGAAACATGGGCCTTGATTACATACTTACCGATTTTTCGATGATGTTAAAAAATCATGGAGTCAGAGAGGAAACATTGAAAAAAATAATGATCTCCAATGCGGCCAAGGCTCTTTCTATTGAATGCAAAGAGTAATTTTGGGAGGAAAAGATGGAAAAAATAACAGTATTTAAAGCGAACAAAGAGGGATTTCGGCCAGAAGCAGCGACACAGCCCACGATGTATTTTATAGGAGTCACGACCGGGAAATCTTCAATTATGAAAGTTTTTCCCGAGTGGTCAGATGCCATGGGACTGGGGGCGGTCATAAAGGGAATTGACATTGCAATACATGAGGAACCAGAGGTATATCGAAAAGTTGTGGAATTCATCAAACATGATCCCCTGTCTATGGGAGCGTTGGTTACGACGCATAAACTGGACTTGTGTAATGCTTGCAAAGACATGTTTGACTATCTGGATCCCTATGCTCAGATGTTTAATGAACTCTCATCCATATCAAAAAAGGATGGCAAATTATGCGGACATGCAAAAGACCCGATTTCGAGCGGATATGCGCTTTCTGACTTTATTCCGGACAATTGGTGGTGCAAAGGCGGGGATTTCTATGTACTGGGCGCAGGAGGCTCTGCGATATCTATGGGTTCTTACCTTATGCGTCCTGAATTTAAGGGTAATTATCCAAAACGCATTATAGTTTCAAACAGGTCTAAACCCAGGCTTGATGAGATTGGAAACGTCTTTGAAAAATTGAATCCGGGAGGGATTGAATTCCAATATTATCTTTGCCCTGAATTTACGGATAATGATAAGGTGCTTTCCGGTATCAGACCAAATTCTGTAATTGTTAATGCAACCGGATTAGGAAAGGACAGACCTGGTTCACCGATAACAGATACGGCTGAATTCCCAAAAGATTCACTGGTGTGGGAAATTAATTATCGCGGTGATTTGACGTTTATGCATCAGGCTGAAAAGCAGGAGCAATCGAAAAATCTGCATGTAGAGGACGGATGGAGATATTTTATCTATGGCTGGACACAGGTAATTGCAGAGGTATTTCATATCGCAATCGGGGGAAAACTTCTGGAGAAACTGGATGATATTGCAAAGGCATACAGAGGGTAAAGGAGCTTGATAATATGTCGGATTTTAATGCAAGTGGTATAAAACTTGATTTTGAAAAAGGATTTACAATAGATTTTAACCTGTCTAATGGCCTTTCCCAAGAGAGAGAAACTTCTAAAAGACTTTTAAGTAAGGTAAAAGGAATGTTTTTAGAGGAGCATGTAGCAGAGGAGTACATAGCAAAAAATGGTGATCAGCTTGTGTATGAATTTCACGAGCTGCCGGCACCGGAACTTGCGGGGGATCTTGCCTTTGGAATGAGCATCGTATATCCAGGAAAGGTTGGTAACGAATACTACATGACAAAGGGACATTTCCATACAATTCTGGAGACCGGGGAGGTTTATTACTGTTTGTCGGGACACGGTTATATGATGCTGGAAAATCCGGAGGGTGACTGGAGCTGTCAGGAACTCATTCCTGGAAAAGCAGTCTACTGTCCAAAACGTTATGCACATCGTTCCATTA
>CAMKHH010000063.1 GCA_946412445.1 uncultured Eubacterium sp. | reverse complement strand
CAAGTTTTATCATCAGCTGATCCAGTCCAGGATTGTATCCGATTCTCCCTCTGGAGCATAACGTTACCAGTATGACAGTACCCGCTCCCATCCTGCAAATTTTCACAATTGGTTTTCTGGGTTTGGGCCCGAGCTTAGATGTTGTTGTTTTATCATATGTATAGATTATATCTCTGCCGGGAATTGATGTATCGACCGTACAGCAGGCAGTCGCATCTATATAACCTTTCTCATCGTTAAAAAGCATTTCTATTGCATATTCCTCATATTCATCCTCAGCCGCCGCGAAAAAAATTTCTGTACAGCGACACGTACTTACAGGATATCCAAATAATTCAAAAGCTGGAGCCGCTTTTGTCAGAAGCAAAATTCCCTTTCCTCCGCTTTTTATATGGTCTTCAAATTCAGTTAATATCTCAGAACCGAATTCGCTCAATATCCATACATGGGCTGTTTGATTTGTTATTTTTTTCTTCCCGGAGCACATCAATCCATTCACTAACTCTTGCGCTTCCCTGCCCTGTGCATACGGTTTCATATCTATAGATTTTCTATGGTAAACCAGCAGTTCCAGTGTTTCTTGATTTAACAGATTGTAATTTTCATCAAAGATACCAGCCTTCACACGAACCGTTCGGCCCTGCTTTTTCTTATTTTGAAATTTAACTGAAATTTTTCCTTGATAACACGCATTTGCTGCATCTGCTTTTCCAGTCTCTTCAAATATCTGATACGGTTTATCTCTACCCTCTTCAAAGACCTCTGCGGCAATTGTAAGTTTTCTATTCTCGCAAGTATCATTTAAAATCCACACGTCAATATCTATTGTTTCATCATCATACACACAATATCGGTCAGTATATAAATTTATTTTCAGTGGAATTAAGGCTTTCTGATAAGCAAAGTAAGCTCTTTTTGGCTTTCTTTCACAATCAGCCAGTGCTTTCATCCAACCAGCAGGCCATGCATCAATTAAAAGATGAATTGCGGTTTGATTCATGATATCTGCTCTTCTTCGAAAGGCATCTGTCATAAGTCTGGTTGCCCTAGCCTGGTGTTCCTGGCTTTTTACTATCCAATCATGGACATTTTTCTGCTCTTTATACCAATCCCCATGGACCAGATAAGTCTGCGCTTTCACAATTTTATCCGGATACCAGTTACCATCCCCGCTCTCTTTTAACCATTCTTTCGGATATCGCTTATTCATAACCTCTTCGTTATCAAGTCCCTCTGCACCATATTCACCACAACCAGTCATCCACCCTTCTTTGATTGGCGGAAGATATCCTTTCATAAGCTTCCCAATCGGCTCACCATGATTGGTATACCACATCGTGTAGCAATGAAAATCCGGCATACCTTCGAGCGTTGGACCATCGTAATCACCTTCTGCATTTTTAACCACGCGGTCCGGATTTTCAATGTAAACAACCTCTCTTGCCGCTTTAAAAAACGCTTCTAATTCATCTCTTTGCAAGTGCCGGTGCCCCTTCATTTCATATCTTTTGGAAAACTTATCCTCAGGATTTTCTGTACGGCGGATACACATGGGTTCATTGATGAAAGTCACCATACAAGTGGATACATGTCCCCGAACCAGGTGTTCCATTTCTGCTGCCTGTCTCAAAGCCTCCGATACCTGTGGTCTCCGCAAAAATCCAAACAACGGGAAATCACATTGATTCATCATTCCCAACATATCAAAGTAATCATAAATCTCTTCCTGGACGGGTCTCTGTGTAATACGGTAATAATTCAAATGGCAAAGCTTAGCAATCAGGATATCATCAATCAGCTGTGAGGTGTTTCCACTCATTGCACATTGCTGCAAATTACCCATCTCATTTGCACCTCTAAGAATAATTGGTTTATTATTTAAATAGAATTTCCCTTTAGGTGTGCTGCCCTCGTCACTTACAAATTTTTTCATGCCAAAGTTTCTGCTCCGACTTGATATTATATATCCGTCCTTTTTCATTTCAACTAAGGCTCCATATAACCATGGCTCATCCGGGCACCATAATTTATACCCTGTTACAGGAATAATATATCTATATTCGTTCTTCCCAGGTCCTATATATGGAATATGTGCAGTTAATTCTCCAATTTGCTCTCCAACGTAATTTCTTGGCATCAGACGAATGCTGAACTGGTAATCCTTTTTCACTTCTGAAGTATAATTATGTACCCCTATTCGGATTTCTACATAATCCAAATCAATTTCCGGGCGTACAAAAATGTCATCGGCATATATCTCCGGCTGTACTTGTAATTCTACCCTTCCGAATATTCCGGCACCCGCGGGACAGTGATGCCATCCCAAATCAGGATCATCCCAGCCAGGACCAGTCGCTGCATATATTTTATCACCATCTAAGACAGGCCCTGTTCCGAGAATAGGAATCTCATTCTTACACAAAACAATTAATTCATTTTCTTCCTCCAGATACTTTGTAATATCAAAAGAAAAAGGTGCAAAAAACCCTTCATGGCCCCCTATATAGTTTCCATTTAAATATACCTTGGCGATGTAATCCACGCACTGAAAGTATATAACAACTCGACTCTTTGTCCTGCAGGTCCGCCTTTTTTCATCTAGAAGAGCTGAAGAGAACTTGCATCTATAATAAGACTCCCAGTCTCCATCTTCTTCAGCCGGCCCTCTATAGTCAGGAATGCAGACATGTGTCCACTTTTTCCCGGTATCATTCCGGTTCATAAAAACCTCGTTCTGTTCCAGATAACGAAATTCAAAATCTTTCAACTGCACTGTCTTAATTTTTCCGTCCATCTCCGGCAGATGATTTTCCAAAAAGGGTATGGACCAACGCCTTAAGCTGTCCATATCCTGCATAAATTTATTTTGTTGTTCCTCCCAGGAACGTTCTTCTTCCCAGGAAACACAAAACTTCGGTTGGTTTACCTCTTCAATCTGAGCATCCTTCAAGAGCAGCGGCAGAACCTCTTTATCTCTATGTTTATCCGGATGTTTTGTCATAGCTATGCTTTGGAAAAAATCCTGATCCATATCTTAACCTCTTATCTTATCTCGAAAAGGCCATAAGGCTGCTCTCAATATGATTCCGCAGCCTTATGGCCTCAAAAAATTTCCTGTTACTCTGCTTCTTTTGCGGATTCCTTAAACTCGTTCTGTATTGCTTTGTAATCTGCAGAATCTACAATTTCCTTTATAAATGATTTCCAGTCTTTCTCATCAATCTGCCCCATAATATATTGCGTACACATAGTGTTCACATCATCTGTAAGAACACTCCACTGTTTATTATAGGTATCCGACTGCAAGTTTTGCGTTTCATTCTTCATTCCTGTCTCTTTAAGATTTGTATATACAAAATCTTTTATTTCTTTTACCCGTGTAATATTTTCATCGGAAGCTCTCTTTGCTCCTTCTCTCATGAATTTATCCGTGATCATATCTGCATCCTTCTTCAGAAAAATCTGATTCCAGGCTCCAACATATCCATTCTGTCCTGATTCCTTAGCCACCTCCTCGGAATTATCAATTGTTCCATCCTCTTTTAAGACATAATGAATACCTTCGACACCAAAGGCCATAACCTTATCATATCCTGTATATTGTTCTTCTGTTCCATCAAATGCTGCCAATATTTTTTCTATCTTTTCTTTTGAACAGTCTGCACTGATTGCAATACAAGAATCTACATCTGTATAATTTGGACTTACCGTATAGGCTTTTGAGCCTTTTACAGGCATCAGACACCAGGCTTTGTAGTCATCAGGTGTACTGTCATCAAAAATTTTACTACTTGTAAGATCCGATGACTGATTCCAATTATACCATGTTGATAATAATGCTACAGAATTTCCAGCCTTCCATTTGGAAGTATCCGAATTGTTCAGGGCAAATTCCGGATCTATTGCATCAGCATCATACAATGCCTTCATCCAGTCTAAGAAATCAATATATTCATCTTTGAACTGCATATACTGAAACTCTCCGTTTTCATCCACTGCCCAATCGCTTTGTCCTGTAAAAGCAGTAGCAAATGCCTTTACTCTGTCGTCCATGAATTTATCTCCAAAAAACTCAAGGGCATATATCTTTTTCCCTTCTCCATCGGATGCTGCTTTTGACAGCTGTATCAGCCAATCCTTCAGTTCATCCATCGTAGCCGGCTCTTTTTCAAAACCGTATTTTTCAATTAAATCTTTGCGTACTTCAATACCCGAATTCTGTCCGCTTTCGGCTTTCGATCTGGGAAGAATGTAGATACCATCCTTGTATTTTGTCTGATCCCACATTGTATCCTCCCAGTTTTTCATGACTGAGTTTGTCTCTGCGATTCCTTTTCCATTGTCAAATAAATAAGGTGTCAGATCCACAAAATCCCCTGCCTCGATTGCCTGAGTAAAAACAGGATAATAATAGGAACCATTTCCCATCTTGCTGACCTGGATCACATCCGGTATACTTCCTGAGGAGATTAAGGTATTAACCTTTTGGTCATAATCCTCATAATTAATAAATTCAATATCAAGATTCACACCAAGAAGATCTTCCCAATATTTTTCCATTTCACTGTTCTGTATCGGACCATATCCCCAATCGATCGCCATAACTGAGATGGTAGATGAATCGCTTTCTTCCTTTTCTGAACTTTTGCTCTCCGCTTTCGTTGTTTCAGCTGAACTGCCTGCAGTGGATGATCCATCATTGTTTTTTCCGCATCCCATGACTGATCCAACTGCCATAAGTGCTATCATTCCCATTACAACATGTTTTTTCATACTTACCTCCATAAAGTAATTTCCTCCTGAAAAATTTTATATTCAACAACCAGAAGGTAAAATGCGCTTACTTCTGAATGTTAAATTTAGCGTTATCTGTCCTTTTCCGGATGCATTTAACCTTTTACTGCACCAACCATCATCCCGGCCTGAAAATATTTTTGTAAAAACGGATAAATAACCAAGACAGGAAGGACAACTACAACTACCGCAGCCATGCGCATAATTTCCTGCGGAACCGCATTTGCGACTGCGACCTCAACATCAACAACATCCGAAATATTCGAAGAAAGCACGATCTTCTGTACATAAACCTGAAGTGTCGACTTACTCGTGGATGTCATATACATAATTGAATTAAAATATGTATTCCAGTAGCTGACAAAGGCAAAAAGCGTCATAGTTGCCAGCATAGCCTTTGAAAGAGGCAAAATTATTTTTCCAAAAATCCCCACCTGTCCACATCCATCAATTTTTGCCGCTTCTTCCAGCTCGATCGGCAGTGACTGAAAAAAGGATCGCATAACCATAACGGTCCATGCACCACATACAGATGGCAGAATACAAGCCAGATAGTTGTCTATTAAACCCAATAATTTAATATTCATAAAATTGGGTACCATGCCTGCCGCAAAGAGCATAGTGAACATCACATACTTATTAAAAAATTTCCTCCCAGGTATAGGTTTTGAAAGCATGTATGCCAGTCCGGCATTTACCAAAACATTGAGTGAAGTTCCAATAGCAGTAATGATAACTGTTGATTTCAAAGAATTAGCAAATCCCGAGCCACTCAAAATTAAATTATAGGCGGCTAAAGACCATTTTTCCGGCCATAGCGAAAACTTTCCGGCTACATAAACACTTGAATCCGTAAACGAAAGAACTAAAACATAAAAAAACGGAAGTATCATGCAGGCTGCTAATATCAATAACAGGATCCATAAAATTGCCTGATATATATTTTCCCTTATTTTCATTCCGGCTTTATTTCTTTTTTTCACTTCTCTACTGACACCCATTTCATATGTCATTTCGATGCTCCTCCTCTTAATCCAGCCATCATACAATTCCTTCATATCCTTTTCGGTTTGTAATCCAGTTTGTAAAAACAACCAAAATAGTGTTGACCACTGATTTAAACATTCCAATCGCAGTTGTATAAGAATATTGTGTACTGCCTGTAGCTATACTGTTATTAAAAATGTAGGTTTCAAATACTTCCAAACGTGTTTTCACCATTGCATTATTCATAAGAAATACCTGTTCAAAATCTACAGCTATAATAGATCCCATCCGCAGAATCAGCATAACCATAACCGTAGGCATAATACTCGGTAAAGTAATTTTTATCATACATTGAAACCGGCCGGCTCCGTCCATCCTTGCGGCTTCATATAAGCTTTGATCTATTCCGGAAATGGCTGCAAGATACACGATTGAATTCCACCCTACACTTTTCCACAATGACTGAATTACAATAATCAGATAAATCCACTTAGTGCTGAAAAGATAAGCCGTTGGTTTATTTCCCATCATAATCGAAATTTTATTTATAAGTCCCTGCTCTGTCGACAGCAAAAAGAAGGTAAGACTTGCTACAATCGCCCATGAGAGAAAATGTGGTAAGTAAATAGATGTCTGTACGAATTTCTTGAATTTTGTGTTACGAACCTCATTAATAATCATGGCCAAAAAAATGGGTACAGGAAAAGTCAATAAATTCAACCCACTGATAACCAGTGTATTTCTTAACATTTTGTAGAATTTGGGATCCTGAAATAATACCTTGAAATGTTTTAATCCCACCCACTGACTTCCCATTATTCCTAAATGTGGATTGTAATCCTGAAATGCCATCAGCAAGCCTCTCATAGGCATATACGAAAACAAAAACAAAATAATTATTCCAGGTAACCCCAAAAGATAAACTCCACGATATTCATGAAGCTGTTTCTTTATAGAAGTCCGGGGCTTTTCTACATTATACGGCTTAGCTTTCATTATCATTTCCTCCAACCTTCATATTCCATATAACTATTATAACGGTAATAATGCTTTTTC
>CAMKHH010000062.1 GCA_946412445.1 uncultured Eubacterium sp. | reverse complement strand
TTTATAGAAGAAACTATGGAATTTCATAAAACAGCAGAGGATGTACTGACGATGATGGCCGCTGCTGCATCCAGAGCGTTTGAAAGACTCCCTATCATAGAAAATGTGGACATTTTACGAAATATATTGTATATTGGAATCTGGAATAAGTATGATATGGCAAAGGTCAAGAAAAAAGGCGCGGCTGAAGAGGCTGCGCACGAGGAGATATAATACAGATGGCAGACCCATATAAAGTGCTTGGAGTCTCCAGGGATGCAAGCATGGACGAAATTAAAAAAGCATATCGGACATTGAGCCGGAAGTATCATCCGGATGCTAATATAAATAATCCCAATAAAGCCCAGGCGGAAGAGATGTTTAAACAGGTTCAGCAGGCATATACACAGATAATGGATGAAAAAGAAGGCAAGACCTCATCTTACCAGTCCCAGGGGACAGGATACGGCTACGGAGGGTTTGGCGGATACGGTCAGAACAGCCGGCAGAACTCCGGAGGGGGCAGTGAAGCGGATGCACAGATGCGTGCGGCGTATAACTTTATCAATAACCGTATGTACCGTGAAGCCATGAATGTGCTGGATGATATATCCGGACATACGGCGTATTGGTACTATCTGCATGCCGTGGCAAATTATGGACTTGGAAATAATATCAATGCACTGCAGGATGCCAAGCAGGCTGTAAATATGGAACCGGATAATCCCCAGTACCGTCAGTTTCTGCAGCAGCTCCAGGGAGGTGGACAGTGGTATAGTACCATGGGACAGGATTATGGCTTTGACCGGGAGGGATCCGGGTTTGGAAGCTGGTGCTGTCAGTGCCTGGCCTGTAATGCTATGCTTAATTGCTGCTGCTGTTAAAAGTTCACATGGCTGAACTGAAAAAAATTTTAAAAAAATGTATGAGAAAAATATAATGGGGTATAATTAAAGTATACAAAAGATGACTTGAATACTTATCCTCCCCTATAACATCCCAGAAGAGAGCATATATATGCACCTTCTGGGATGCTTTTTTTCAGCATAAAGCACTTGACATGAAAGCTGCGCCAACGTTATACTCAGTAAAGATAGCGAATGAGAAAAACTCATGGAGAGTATAATTGAAAGGAAAGCACGTATATGTTAGAGTTAAAAAACGAATTACCCCAGATTTTTGAAAGCTTTGCTGATGCAAGACAAAATGGATTTCTGGCTATGAAGGAGATTAAGGATAGTGGAAAGGGTGTTGTAGGACAGTTTTGTACATATACCCCTCTGGAAATTTTTATGGCGGCAGATTTGGTAAGTGTTGGCTTATGTTCGACCAGTGATGAAACGATAAAAGATGCTGAGAAAGTATTGCCCGGGAATCTCTGTCCTCTGATTAAATCCAGCTATGGATTCGCCATAACAGATAAATGTCCTTATATGTACTTCTCAGATCTGGTGGTAGGAGAGACAACCTGTGATGGAAAGGTAAAGATGTATGAATTATTAGGTGAGATCAAGAATGTACATATTCTGGAGCTTCCTCACCGTCAGGACACACCCGAAGCGAAAGCGCTTTGGAGAGCTGAAATCGTTCGTCTCAAAGAGCGGGTAGAAAAGGATTTTGGTGTAGTCATTACTGACGAGAAGTTACGGGATGCGATACACAGACGGAATATAGAACGAAGGCTTTTGAAAGAGCTGTATGAACTCAGTACCATGACGCCGCCGCCAATTACCGGGCTCCGGCAGCTTCAGATACTTTTCGGAGCACAATTTAAGTTTGACTGGAATCAAAAAGTAGAGGAAATCCAAAATGCTATTGACAGTATTCGCAAAGCTTATGAAGAAGGCGAACGTCCCGTGGCGGAATCAGCGCCGAGGATATTGATTACCGGATGTCCGATGGGAGGGGTAACCGAAAAGGTTGTGAAGGTGATAGAGGATGCAGGTGCAGTGGTGGTTGCCTACGAGAATTGTACAGGGGCAAAGCAGATGGATCGCCAATGCAGAGAAGAAGGGGATCCAATCACGAATATCGCAGATCATTATCTGCAGATCGGCTGTTCCGTTATGACGCCGGATGCGAATCGCTTGGAGCTGCTTGACCGCCTTTGCGAGCAGTTTCAGGTAGATGGAGTTGTCGAGATGACACTGCAGGCCTGTCATACATATGCGGTAGAAGCATATTCCATTCAGCGCCATTTACGGGAAAAGGGGATTCCGTATTTACAGCTGGAAACAGATTATGGAACTGCTGATATCGGACAGTTGTCCACACGCGCAGGTGCATTTGTGGAGATGCTGTAATGAAAGGTTATGTAGGGATTGATTGCGGGTCTGCTGCCTGCAAAGGAATTTTGCTGGATGAGCACCGGATTCTTTGCCATAGCATAAAGCCAACCGGCTGGAGTCCGCGCACTACGGCCAAAGAGGTATTGGATGAATTGCTGTCCAAATCAGCTTTGTCTGAGGCGGAGGTCCGGATAACGGCCACCGGTTACGGACGTATTGGAATAGGTTTTGCACACAGAGCCGTAACCGAGATTACATGCCACGCACGCGGAGCAGAGTATATTCTGCCGGGTGTGCACACTGTGATTGATATCGGAGGCCAGGATTCCAAGGTTATTTCGGAGAAGGACGGTAAAGTAACGGGATTTCAGATGAATGATAAGTGTGCGGCAGGCACGGGACGCTTTCTTGAAATGTCTGCACATAGAATGGGTCTGGATATGGGGGAATTCGCTGAATGCCTGGAAGCCGGAAAAAGCTGTTCCCTTAACAGCATGTGTGCTGTCTTTGCAGATTCTGAAATTGTATCTTTGCTTGCCGCAGGAAAAAGCCGGGAAGAGATTGCAGGCGGTGTTGTACATGCAGTGGTGGCGAGGACAGCTGTTTTGACCGGAAAGCTTGAGATGGATACCCCTGTTCTCCTGACCGGAGGATTATCGGATATGGAAGGGCTTAGGAGTACGCTGGAAGAAAAACTGGCCTGCAGAGTACAGACCTCCCCCTGGTCGCGCTATGCGGGTGCAATTGGTGCAGCTTTGATATCGATGTCGGACAGTACAGCTCTGATTTAATCATAAAAAATACAGGCCGTTTATTCTTTGGTAAAAGAATAAACGGTTTAATTGTTTAGGAAAGTTTTATCTTAAAAAATATGGACTTCTCTTGATTTTTTGCTATACTAAGTAGTGGATATATGAAGTATCCCATTAGGAGGAGCCATAATGGATGGTATAGATTATAATATTTTAAAGATTCTGAAGAAGAATGCCAGGGAGACAGCATCCAATATCAGTAAGGAAATTCACCTTTCCGTCTCAGCTGTAATAGAAAGAATCCGCAAGATGGAAGAGACAGGGCTGATTAAGGACTACACGATTATCATAGACGAGAAAAAAACCGGTGGAGACATGACCTCACTGATGGAAGTCAGCCTGGAACATCCCAAATTTTTTGATGGATTTGCGGCATCGATTCAGGATATAAGCAGCATTGTATCCTGCTACTACCTGACTGGAGATTTTGACCTTCTTCTTAAAATTTCATGTAGAAATTCGGATGAACTGGAAAAGATGCACAGGCAGATCATGAGCCTGGAAGGTGTTTCTGATACGAGGACGCATGTGGTTTTAAAGACAGTAAAGAATATATATTCGGCCATACCAGAGCCCCGGCATCCCGGAGCATGACTGGTAAGTATGCAGGGAAAGCCAAAATCAGAAGTGGAATGTTACGACGAAAGAAGGAAGATACGTGTACGGTTATCAGAGATGCTATGCAGAAATATCTTTGCAGGCAATTGGACATAATATAGACGAGGCAAAAAAACATATTGCACCGGAGGTGGAACTGCTGGCTGTAATCAAAGCAGATGCCTATGGGCATGGAGCTGTGGCTGTGGGAAAGTATCTGGAAACAACAGCAAAGGCTGATTACTTTGGAGTTGCAACCCTGGAGGAGGCGATTGAGCTGAGACAGGGAGGAATTTTACACCCGATTCTCGTCCTTGGATATACCTCACCCAGTCAGTATGAAGATGTGGTGAGGCATGGCATCACCCAGACAATCTATAGTCTGGATACAGCACAGAAGTTAGATAAAATGGCTGCCCGGCTTCACATGAAGGCTGCAGTACATATTGCATTGGATACAGGAATGACAAGAATAGGATTCCAGTGTGGGACTTCTGATGCAGATGTGATTGCAGAGATAAGAAGGCTTTCTAACATTGAACTGGAGGGTGTGTATACCCATTTTGCGTGCGCGGACCAGGAGGATAAAACTTATTGTGCCATGCAGCTGGATAAGTATGAGAGAATGATGGACATGCTGACGGACAGAGGTGTTACGATACCTGTTAAGCATGTGTGTAATTCAGCCGGAATCATGGAGCTTGAAAATTACAGATTTAATATGGTACGCTGCGGGATCATAACCTATGGAATATATCCTTCTGAAGAGGTGCAAAAAGAAAAGTTAAATCTAAAACCCGCTTTACAGTGGAAAACGCATGTGATTCATGTAAAGGATGTAAAGGCCGGTGTAGGAGTAAGCTACGGGGCAACCTACGTTACCCATAAACCAACAACCCGGATCGCCACTGTTTCTGTGGGCTATGCAGACGGATATCCCCGTGCCCTTTCCTCAAAAGGACGGGTGCTGATACGTGGTCAATATGCGCCTATTCTGGGCAGGGTATGCATGGATCAGATGATGGTTGATGTTACGGATATTCCGGATGTCCGGGTGGAAGATGTCGTAACTCTGGTCGGAACAGATGGAGATAAGAACATATCCATCGAAGAGATAGCTGATCCATCGGCCCGCTTTAACTACGAGATGTTATGTAATATCTCCAGCCGTGTTCCCAGAATCTATTCCGGGGAATCCTATGAATGATGTAGGGACTAAAAACTATAAAGAGGAGAAAAAATGAGCGAAAAAAACGTATGGAATATCAGAAGTGAATCGGAACTTGCCAGGATAAATTCCCTGGCGGAGGATTATAAAGAATATATCTCGCAGGGAAAGACAGAGCGCAGATGTGTGGATCTGGCCGTTATGGAGGCTGAGAAAAGGGGCTTTGTAGATCTGGAGGATAAAATCAGAAAGGATGAAGCTTTAAAGCCCGGGGACAAGGTCTACGCACATTGTATGAAAAAATCCCTGCTTCTAGCTGTTATCGGACAGGAGCCGATTGAAAATGGTATGAATATCCTGGGGGCACACATCGATTCCCCAAGACTGGATCTGAAGCAGAATCCTCTGTACGAAGATACCGGGATGGCTCTTTGGGATACCCACTACTATGGAGGAATTAAGAAATATCAGTGGGTGACGATTCCACTGGCAATTTATGGTGTGGTCATAAAAAAAGACGGAAGCACAATTCAAGTGGAAATTGGCGATAAGGAAGGAGATCCGGTTTTCTGCATCACAGATCTTCTGGTACACCTTGCAGGCGAACAGCTGGAGAAGAAAGCCAAGGAGGTCATAGAAGGAGAAGGTCTGGATATTCTTATCGGAAGCCAGCCGGACAAAGATGCGGACAAAGATGCGGTAAAGCATAATATCCTGAAATTATTAAAGGACGAATACGATATAGAAGAAGACGATTTCCTTTCTGCAGAAATAGAGATAGTGCCGGCCGGAAAAGCAAGGGACTGCGGTTTGGACAGAAGTATGATTATGGGATATGGACAGGATGACAGGGTTTGTGCCTACACTTCACTGCTGGCTCTTCTGGAAGCAGAAAATCTATCCAGGACGGGAATCTGTCTTCTGGCAGATAAAGAGGAGGTTGGAAGCGTCGGTGCTACCGGTATGCACTCTCATTTCTTCGAAAACACAATAGCGGAAATTATGAATCTGACGGGTGAATATTCAGAACTGTCATTACGCAGAGCGTTGAGGAACTGCTTTATGCTTTCTTCCGATGTAAGCGCAGCATTTGATCCCAATTATGCAGCGTCCTTTGAAAAGAAAAATTCTGCTTATTTTGGAAAAGGTCTTGTATTCAATAAGTATACAGGTGCCCGCGGAAAGAGTGGATGTAATGATGCCAATGCAGAATATCTGGCAAAGCTGCGCAAAGTGATGGACGATGAGGGTATTTTGTTTCAGACGTCAGAGCTTGGAAAAGTGGATGTGGGCGGCGGCGGAACTATCGCCTATATTCTGGCCAACTATGGCATGGAGGTCATTGACAGTGGAATTGCTCTTTTGAATATGCATGCACCCTGGGAGATTTCCAGTAAAGCAGATATTTATGAAGCATATAAAGGCTACGGCGCATTTTTAACACATATGAAATAGTAAGATTACACCAGGAGGATGAAAGTTTTATGGATATGATTAAGGTTCTTGCCGATGAGTTGGATGTGCTTTCCTGGCAGGTGGATGCCGCCGTAAAATTAATTGATGAAGGAAATACGATTCCATTTATCTCCAGATACAGGAAGGAAGCCACAGGCTCCCTGAATGATGAGGTACTTCGTACTTTATATGAAAGGCTGACCTATTTGCGGAACCTGGAGGAGCGGAAATCCCAGGTAATGTCTGTTATTGAAGAACAGGGGAAACTGACTGCAGAACTGAAAAAAGCGATTTTAGAAGCACAGACACTGGTTGTTGTGGAAGACTTATACCGCCCTTATAAACCAAAGCGGAGAACCAGGGCTACCATAGCAAAGGAAAAGGGCCTGGAACCTCTGGCCAATATTATCAGCCTGCAGCTTACCTCAAAGCCTCTGGAAGAGGAGGCAGGCGCATATCTTTCGGAAGAGAAAGAAGTTCTTACGGTGGAAGCTGCCATAGCGGGGGCCTGTGACATCATAGCGGAAGGAATTTCCGATGAAGCGGATTATCGGGCCGAAATCCGGAAAAGGACGATGAAGCAGGGTCATATCA
>CAMKHH010000061.1 GCA_946412445.1 uncultured Eubacterium sp. | reverse complement strand
GAAAAGTATATTCCGCTGCTTTTTACGGGGCAGATGAAGCCAGTTGATGCAGTAGGCCAGAATAATTCCCGACATTGTATCGGTAAAGCGGTATAATACGAATAGAAGAGAACCTCCCGTCTCATCCCGGGAAACAATCGTGGCACTTAAGAAGACTACGCAGGAAATATAAGAAGCCGAACCCTTATGAAACAATACGGTCACATAGATAACGCATACCACAAACAAGGCAGTCAGTATAAGCTTGGGCCAGGTACCGGGGATAATCAGTTGATAGTGAACTTCAAGTATTGTGAACACAAGTGCAAATATGGCTCCGACAGTGGTTCCGAATGCCCGGTTTAAGGCCGTCTCTTTGCTGCCTGATAAATCTGACTGCATACACAGAATCGTGGCGATTACGGCATAGAAAGGACTCCGGTCAATTCCTGCAGTCTTAAAGATTGCAAGCAGGATAAAAACCGAAGCGGCTGTCTTTATGATCCGCAGACCAATCTGGGGCATGGATGTAAAGCGGTTGCTGCATCTTTTTATTATTTTTTGAAATACATTTGCATTGTTCAAAAATCACCGCCTCCTTTCCGGCCGTTACGGTACTGTGTGGGGGAACACTGCATCTGTTCCCGAAACACTCTTGAAAAGTAGCCGGAGCTGGAAAAGCCGGTCTGGTCTGCGATTTCGGAAATGGATCGTTTATTTTCAGACAGCAGGGGAAGGCTCTTTTCTATCCGGTAATACATCAGGTAGTCAAACAGGGATTCATTCATATGTTTCTTGAAAAACCGGCAGCATTCACTTTTACATATATTTATCTCGGCGGAAATATCTTCAAGTGTGATTTTCTCACTATAGTGCTCCTGAATGTAGCCGATAATATTCCTGAGACGTTCAATATCCCGGCCGGGACTTATAGTCTGACCTTCTTTTGACAGATCTGCAGCGGTGTGGCTGTAAATAGACAGCCAGATGGAGGTCAGATAATACTGTACCTGCAGTTCAAAAGAAGGCGGATGTTCCAGATAAAGCTGGTAAATCTGATGCATGACATCCAGAACAGGTACCTGCCAGGGGATATCTTTGGAAAAGGCAATGGAGCCTGGAGCTGCGTCTGCAATTAAGGGATTAACAAAGTCCTTCTGAAGCGTACTTCCTTCAAAACCGTAAATCATGCGTGGATGAAAGGTGGTGGAGATGTAATAGCAGTCCGCCCCGTCTATCATGTGCCCGGTATGGAGGGCATTCGAATTACAGAACAGGCCATCGCCCCTTTGGAGCTGGTATATCTGATTATTTACCTGATAACTGATGCGCCCCTCCAGAACAAGAGTGAGTTCTATCTCCGGATGCCAGTGCCAGGTAAAGGAGCCCCGTTCATAACGTGACAGGACTTCCTGGCTGATAAAGACAGGAAACTCAAAACGTCCATGAGATTTAAGTTCTTTTTGCTTTTCATTCGTTGCCAGCTGCACGGTTGCTCCTCCCTCGTATTGAATTCTCAATATAGTATACAAAGTTGCAAAGATATTTATAGAAATAAAACAATAATCTCATTATAATGAAATTATTCAAAGAATGCAAGGAGGAAGTGATTATGAAGCCAGAAGAGCTTAAGATGTGTTTTGAAGAGAAGTTTGGATGTGGAGGAGATATACGGGGATATTTTGCACCGGGACGTGTGAATCTTATAGGTGAGCATACAGACTATAACGGTGGGCATGTATTTCCCTGTGCATTGACCATTGGAACTTATCTATATGCGAGGAAGAGAGAGGATAGGAAGCTTCAGTTCTATTCCGTAAATTTTGAGCATATAGGGGTGGTGGAATCCTCACTGGATGAATTGAAGCCACAAGGCGAAGATAACTGGACACAATATCCCAAAGGAGTAGTCTGGACCTTTGGACAAAAGGGATTTGAAATCAGCCAGGGCCTTGATATGATTGTGTATGGAAATATTCCAAATGCCTCAGGACTTTCCTCTTCGGCATCTCTGGAAGTGGCCACAGGAGTCATGCTGAGAGATTTATTTGGATTTGAGCAGCTTAAGAATATCGATCTGGCCCTGTTCGGACAGTATTCCGAAAATCATTACAATGGAGTCAACTGCGGAATTATGGATCAATTCTCCATTGCTATGGGAAAGAAGGACCATGCGATATTTTTGGATACCAGCAATCTGAATTATCAGTATGCACCTGTACTGCTGGAGAATGCGAGAATCGTTATCGCCTGTTCTAATAAGAAAAGGGGTCTGGGGGACTCCAAGTACAATGAGCGCAGAGAAGAGTGTGAGACTGCCTTAAAAGAGATTCAGAAAGTAAGAGATGCCCAAAGCCTTGGAGCATTATCAATAGAAGAATTTGAAAGTGTAAAGGATAGCATAAAGAATCCAATACGCCAAAAACGTGCAAAGCATGCGGTATATGAAAACCAAAGGACCATCCAGGCGGTGGAGGCACTTCAAAAAGGGGAAATTGAAAAGTTTGGGAAACTGATGAATGAATCCCATGTATCTCTGAGGGATGATTATGAAGTGACAGGACTTGAACTGGATACCTTGGTGGAAGAGGCCTGGAAGTGTAAGGGTGTAATTGGCTCACGCATGACGGGGGCAGGATTTGGAGGCTGCACAGTCAGTATCGTCCAAAACGAGGCAATTGATCCGTTTATAGAAGCGGTAGGGGGTGCATATCAAAAGAAAATTGGATATGCAGCCGATTTCTATGTGGTAGATATCGGTGATGGAGCAGGTGCACTGTAACAAGAGTCTGGAGGAACGCATGATTTATAATAGTATAAAAAAGCTGGTGCAATATGGCATTGAAACGGGCTTGATTCTGGAAGAGGACCGCATCTATGCCACAAACCGTATTTTAGAGGTTTTACAGGAAGAAGCGTATGAAGAACCGGCGGAAACATATGTAAATGTAGAACTGGAAGGGACGTTGAAAGAGCTTCTGGATTATGCTGCAAAAAAAGGGCTGCTTACGCACGACAGTGTGGTATATAGAGATTTGTTCGATACAAAGCTGATGGGATGTCTGGTTCCGCGTCCGGGAGAGGTTACCGCCAGATTTCAGGAGCTTTACCGGAAAAGCCCCGAAGAAGCCACTGATTTCTTCTATAAATTCAGTCAGGATACGGATTATATCAGACGATACCGTATTAAGAAGGATTTAAGATGGAAGGTATCCAGTCAATATGGCGATATTGATATCTCAATTAATCTTTCCAAGCCGGAAAAGGATCCAAAAGCGATTGCGGCCGCAAGGGCTGCAAAGCAAAGCGGTTATCCAAAGTGCCTGCTTTGTAAGGAGAATGTAGGATATGCAGGCAGAGTGAATCATCCGGCCAGGCAGAATCACAGGGTTATACCGCTTACGATCAATGACAGCCCATGGGGATTTCAGTACTCACCTTATGTTTACTATAATGAGCACTGTATATTGTTCAATAATGAGCATATTCCGATGCGGATAGAACGGGCGACCTTTGTGAAACTCTTTGATTTTATTAAGCTGTTTCCACACTATTTCATTGGATCCAATGCGGATCTGCCGATTGTCGGAGGCTCGATTTTAAGTCATGATCACTATCAGGGCGGTAATTATACATTTGCTATGGCAAAGGCACCAATCGAGCAGCATTTTGAAATTAAGGGATTTGAGGATGTAGAGACGGGCATCGTAAATTGGCCGCTTTCGGTCATCCGTATTCGCCATAAGGAGGCGGACCGGCTGATTGATTTTGCAGAGCATATATTAAATTGCTGGCGGGGTTATACGGACGAGGAGGCGATGATTTTTGCCGAGACCGATGGAGAACCACATAATACGATAACACCGATTGCCCGAAAGGTGGGAGATACCTTTGAATTGGACCTGGCATTGCGCAATAATCTGACAACTTTGGAATGCCCGTTGGGATTATATCATCCACATGCCCGGTATCATCATATTAAGAAAGAAAATATCGGATTAATTGAGGTTATGGGGCTGGCAGTTCTGCCCGCCAGGTTAAAGGATGAGATCCAGCTTTTGGCGGAATACATCCTGGAGGGAAAAGATATACGGTCAGATGAGACCCTGGAAAAGCATGCGGATTGGGTGGAGGAATTTCTTACCACATATTCGGAAATTAATGAAGAAAATGTGATTGAAATTTTGAAAAATGAAATCGGAAAGGTCTTCGTTGGTGTTCTGGAGGATGCCGGTGTATATAAATGTACAAAAGAAGGCAGGGAATCATTTGCAAGATTTATTCTGATGCTTTAAACTGTAGATATCAAGGGGCAAAACTCCTTTTGCCCCGCATGATCAGACAAGGAGGATTCTTATGAAGATATTAGTAACAGGCGGAGCAGGTTATATAGGAAGTCATACCTGCGTGGAGTTGTTGAATGAGGGTTATGAGGTTGTGATTATGGATAACCTTTATAATTCAAGCTATAAAGCGGTGGAACGGATTCAGAAGATTACCGGTAAGTCCGTAATATTCTATGAAACAGATATACTGGATAAAAAAGGAATGGAAAAAATCTTTACGGAAGAGAAAATTGATGCTGTTATTCATTTTGCCGGTTTAAAAGCAGTTGGAGAGTCTGTTTACAAACCCTTGGAATACTATCATAACAATATAACCGGAACCTTGAACCTGTGTGATGTAATGAGAAATCATGGTGTTAAAAACATCATCTTCAGTTCCTCCGCTACCGTATACGGTGACCCTGCACAGATACCGATTACGGAAGAATGCCCGAAGGGAATGCCTACGAACCCTTATGGATGGACAAAATGGATGTTAGAGCAGATTCTGACGGATCTGCATACTGCCGATCAAACGTGGAATGTAATCCTTCTCCGCTACTTTAATCCTATCGGTGCTCATAAAAGCGGCATGATTGGTGAGGATCCGAAGGGAATACCGAATAATTTGCTGCCTTATGTCGCACAGGTTGCCATAGGGAAGCTGCAATGCGTAGGCGTATTTGGCGATGACTATGATACACCGGATGGTACAGGAGTAAGAGACTATATCCACGTTGTGGATCTGGCAAAAGGTCATGTGAAGGCGATTGCCAAGCTGGCGGATAAAGAAGGGGTCAGTGTCTATAATCTGGGAACCGGAAAAGGTTACAGCGTTCTGGACGTAATCAAGGCATTTGAAAAGGCATGCGGACATGAGATTCCTTATGAGATGAAGCCGCGGCGTGCCGGAGATATTGCAACCTGCTATTCCAAATGTGACAAGGCAAAGGAAGAATTGGGATGGGAAGCTGCATACGGCATTGAAGAGATGTGTATGGATTCCTGGAACTGGCAGTCCAAAAATCCGGATGGATATCAGGGAGAATAATACTTCGGGGTCAAAAGGCCGTCCTTTTTCATGCAGGCATGAAAGGGACGGCCTTTTGACCCCGTATCCGTTTACTCGTATTTCGGTTCACAGGTCAGGGAACATCCCAGACGATGGAACATCTTTTTATCCACTTCGGAAAGAATTACACTTGAATGAACCTGACAGCCCTGGAGCCTGGACAGCTGCGAGAGAGCCAGTTTTGCATCATCGCTTCTGGAGGCGGTGGTGGACAGAGCAATCAGAACCTCATCGGTGTGCAGGCGGGGGTTCTTGCTTCCCAGATATTTGGTCTTCAGAGTCTGGATAGGTTCTATGGCTGTGGGTGAGATAATGTGTTTCTCATGATCGATTCCAGCCAGCTCTTTCAGTGCGTTTAAGAGAAGAGCAGCGCTGGGGCCAAGGAGATCGCCGGTTTTCCCGGTGATGATTTTTCCATTCGGAAGCTCCATGGCGGCTGCCGGTGCTTTGGTGGCTTCGGCACGTACAAGCGCAGGGGACACGGTGCTTCTGTCGTTGACGCTCAGATGTTCCTGCTTCATGAGTAATTCAATTTTGAAGGCTTCTTCTTCAGAACTGGTTCCCTCTGCAATGCCCTCTATTGCGTGATAGTATCTGCGAATGATTTCCTGTCTGGAGGCCTGCCTGCAGACAGCGTCATCGATGATACAGTTTCCGGCCATGTTTACTCCCATATCCGTAGGTGATTTGTAGGGGCTTTCGCCAAAGATCTTTTCAAAAATTGCATTTAGAACAGGGAAAATCTCTACATCCCGGTTATAATTCACAGTGGTGGTGCCATAGGCTTCCAGATGGAAGGGATCAATCATATTAATATCGTTCAAATCAGCCGTGGCTGCTTCATAGGCCAGATTCACCGGATGCTTTAAAGGGAGGTTCCAGATTGGGAAGGTTTCATACTTCGCGTATCCGGCATGAATGCCCCTTTTATGTTCGTGGTAAAGCTGGGACAGGCAGGTGGCCATCTTTCCGCTTCCGGGACCTGGCGCGGTAACGACAACCAAAGGCCTGGAGGTTTCAATATATTCGTTCTTACCATACCCCTCATCACTGACGATCAGAGGAATGTTTCTGGGATACCCGGGTATGACATAGTGAAGATATGCTTTTATCCCAAGATTCTCCAGTCTCTTTTTGAACAGTGCAGCATTATGCTGCCCGGAAAACTGGGTGATGACAACGCTTCCTACATAAAGGCCTTTGTCTCGGAACTCGTCAATCAGGCGAAGGACATCGCTGTCATAGGTAATCCCCAGGTCTCCTCTCACTTTATTTTTCTCTATATCGGAAGCAGAAATTGCCATGACGATTTCCGCCTGGTCAGATAACTGCATCAGCATGCGCAGCTTGCTGTCCGGAGCAAACCCCGGCAGGACTCTGGAGGCATGATAATCGTCAAACAGCTTGCCGCCAAATTCCAGATATAATTTGTTATCAAATTGATTAATCCGCTCTTTAATATGTTCGGACTGCATCTTTAAATATTTTTCATTATCAAATCCTTTTTTCATTTGGATACTCCTCGTATA
>CAMKHH010000060.1 GCA_946412445.1 uncultured Eubacterium sp. | reverse complement strand
AGATCCCGTTGCTGCCGCAGAGGTTCTTGATTACGGATACGGCGAAGAAGGCCAAATGATGTTCAATTTTGGTGAGGAAGGTGTCTCTTACACCATGGAAAATGATAATCCGGTTTACACGGATGTCGTCTGGAAAAATGAAAACGGATGGCCGGTTTCTCAGGCAATTGCCGACTATATTCTGGCATACAGCTTTGGTCCTTTCGTTCAGGACAGCCGCTATCAGGAGCAGTACCTGTATATGGATCAGGCAAAGGAGGCCATCAAAACCTGGGCAGACACAAACGCGAAAGAGCATCTGATGCCGGAAATTACCAGGACATCTGATGAGAGTTCTGAATATGCAACAATTATGAACGATATTGGAACATATGTAGGCGAGATGTCCGCAAAATTTATTATGGGAACGGAAGATATTGACAGTGGTTTTGATAAGTATCTGGATACTTTGAATCAGATGGGTCTCGAACAGGCTGTTAAGATTAACACTGCCGCATACGAGAGATACCAGAAACGCTAAATGCTGCGGGGAGGGTTCATCCTCCCCGGTTTTAAAGGAGTCAGATCATCTATGAAAAACAAAAAGGAAAAATTCAGTTACAGACTTAAACGGGACTGGATCAGAAATAAATCTTTATATATCCTGGTCATACCCGTTATCGTATTTTATGCAGTCTTCATGTATAAGCCAATGTATGGGGCTCTGATAGCATTTCAGGATTATATACCGACAAAAGGGCTGCTTGGGAGCAGCTGGGTGGGATTGAAACACTTTATACGATTCTTTAACAGTCCGTATTTTGTGCGTCTTGTCCGAAACACGATTGTCCTGAGCCTGTATAGCCTGGTATTTGCATTTCCGGCGCCGATTATACTCGCTCTCCTGCTCAACGAGGTGAAGAAAAAGAGATACAAGTCCTTTATCCAGACGGCCACCTACCTTCCGCATTTCATTTCATTAGTCGTAGTCGTTGGTATCATTAAAGAATTCTGTGTGTCTGACGGCCTGATCAATGACATCATCGTATTTTTCGGAGGGAAAAGCGTCCCTTTGCTGCAGGATCCGGCTTATTATCGTACAATCTATATCCTCTCGGATATTTGGCAGGAAATCGGATGGGGTTCCATTATCTATCTGGCCGCGCTTTCCGGTGTAGACCAACAGCTCTACGAGGCCGCTGAAATTGACGGTGCAGGAAAGTTTAAGCAAATGCTGCATGTGACACTTCCGGGAATTACTCCTACCATCGTAATTATGTTGATTCTGCGTCTGGGATCGCTGATGGGTATGGGGTATGAGAAGACAATTCTGCTTTATAACAATTCTACTTATGAGACGGCAGATATCATATCTTCTTATATTTATCGGGTCGGGTTACTCGAACAGAACTGGAGCTATTCGACGGCAATTGGCCTGATGAATTCACTGATTAATTGTGTACTTCTGGTTCTGGCCAACAAAATCAGTAAAAAAGTAACCGAAAACAGTTTGTGGTAAGGAGGCGTAAGCGATGACAAAAAATAAAAAAATCAAGGTCTCCCTGCCTGAGAGAATCTTTCAATGCATCAACTATGTACTGCTGTTTATTCTAGGTGTTGTATGTATCTATCCGATGTGGCATGTATTAATAGCATCTTTTAGTAAGCCAAATAAAATAATCCGGCATCAGGGCGCTCTGATTAAACCTCTCGGATTCAGCATTCAGGCTTATAAACAGGTACTTTCGAATCCCAATATTTTAAGTGGGTATAAGAACACATTAATTATACTTGTGAGTGGCGTTGTCGTATGTCTGTTCATGACTTCTCTTGGAGCATATGTTCTGTCGAGAAAAAACCTTATGTGGAAAAAGCCAATTACAATCTTTATTATGATCACAATGTTCATAAGCGGAGGACTGATTCCCTTCTATCTGAATCTGAAATCACTGCATCTGACCAACACTTTGGCCGGGATCGTTGTCCCCTTTATGATCAATACATACAATATGATTATTCTGCGGACAGCTTTTGAATCCATACCGGACAGTTTAATCGACGCAGCTGAAATTGATGGTGCAAGCCATCTGAAAATTCTCACCAGTATTGTACTTCCATTATCCAAACCCACGTTATCAGTAATGATCTTATATTATGGAGTTGAAAAATGGAACGGCTGGTTTTGGGCATCGGCGATTCTCCGCGACCGGAATCTTCTCCCGCTGCAGGTCATTCTCCGGGAAATACTGCTTTCTTCCACGCAGTCCATGCAGGCAGGCGGAATAGGAGGAGACACAGAGGCCATCGGGATGACTATACGATACGCGACCATTATCGTCGCAACGGTACCGATTCTTCTGGTCTATCCTTTCATACAGAAATACTTTACAAAAGGCGTCATGATCGGCGCGGTAAAAGAATAAATCACCCCAACAAATAAATAGGAGACAAAGCATGTTATATCCAAGAAACAGTGAATCACGCACCGTAATAAACCTCAATGGAATCTGGGACTTTAAACTAGATAGCGGCAATGGAATGAAAGAAAAATGGCTTGAAAAAAGGTTGCAAAATCCAATCAAAATGCCCGTCCCGGCCTCCTACAATGATCTTCAGGAAGGATATGATTTTCGAAATCACTGCGGCCTTGTGTTTTATCAGCGGGATTTGATTATCCCGCGTGCCCTTCTCGAAAGCCCGGACCGGCTGGTCTTACGTTTCGGTGCCGTGACACATAAAGCAAAGGTATATATAAATGAAGAATTAGCAGCTAAACACATTGGAGGCTTTCTCCCTTTTGAAGTGGAACTGGATAAGAGCGGGCTTCACACACACAACTTGCTTACAGTATGTGTCGACAACCGTATCGATTACTCCACGCTTCCTGTGGGTCGGGAAGATCACCCCGATAAAAATGAGGCCAATTTTGACTTTTTTAATTACAGTGGGATTATCCGACCTGTTCTTCTATATACTACACCGCGTACGTACATTGAGGATATCACAATTATACCGGCAATTGATACAAAAAAAGCAGCTCTCACTTATACCGTAAATACAAAAACGGATATATCACATGATTCAAAAACCGATCATACCGTTCATATAGAGCTGCTCACAAGAGATGGTGAACTCGTATCCGACGCACATGGGATAAAGGGAACACTGACGGTTGACAGTCCCTGCCTCTGGGAGCCCCAAAACCCTTATCTTTATCAGGTCAGAATCTCATGCAGCAATGACGTCTATGAATTTCCTTACGGAATCCGGACGGTCGCCGTGAAAGGAAACGAATTTTTAATTAATGAAAAGCCATTTTATTTCAGAGGATTTGGAAAACACGAGGACACCTGTCCGAACGGACGAGGTTTTAATGAGGTCGCAAATGTGAAGGACCTCTCCCTGTTCGACTGGATTGGTGCAAATAGTTTCCGTACCAGTCACTATCCCTACAGTGAAGAAATGATGCAGCTTTGCGACGAAAAGGGAATTGTTGTAATTGATGAAGTCCCTGCCGTCGGTTTGAATATCTATTTCGGAGGTGGTGCCAATCACCACAGAGGAATTGAAGCAGGAACTTTCAGCCCGGAAAACGAGGGTGGCATTCGAACCGCTTCGGCGCATCAAAAAGTGATACAAGATCTGATAAAGCGAGATAAAAATTTCGCCTGTGTCGTGATGTGGAGCATTGCAAATGAACCAGATGGTTCTGCGAAAGGAGCTTACAGTTATTTCAAGCCCCTTTTCGACATGGCAAGAAAAGAAGATCCCCAGTGCCGCCCCTGTACTATGGCCAGTGTTGCAATGGAGAATTTTAAAGACGATTGCACTTTAAAACTCAGCGATGTCTATTGCCTGAACCGGTATTATGGATGGTACATCGCCTGCGGTGACCTTTCCCGCGCGCGTTCCTTAATGCAAGAAGAAATGGAATTCTGGAATTCAACCGGAAAACCCTTTATGCTTACGGAATACGGAGCCGATACCATCAGCGGATACCACGATTCGACCCCCCGCCTGTTTACAGAAGAATATCAGATGGAATACTATAAGATGAATCATGACGTAATAGACCGGCTGGATAATTTTATAGGGGAACAAGTATGGAATTTTGCTGATTTTGATACAGAGGAAAACCTCACCCGTGTCTGTGGAAACAAAAAGGGACTATTTACCAGAGATCGAAAACCGAAACTTGCCGCTCACTATTTCAGAGAGAGGTGGCATCAACCGGATAAATATCATTGATTGCGACTATGTAATAAATAGTAAGGAGAGCTTATATGATTATAAAAAAAACAGCCAGCGTACCACTGATTACACATGACCCGTATTTCTCAGTCTGGTCACCTTCAGATCATCTTTACGGCGCGGATACCATGCATTGGAGCAGAATATCACAGAGAATGTATGGGAGTCTGGCAGTGGACGGTGAAACATATTATTTTATGGGAAACCATGATAACAATAAGATACTTATGCAGACCTGTATGGAGCTTACCGCGACATCTACAATTTATCATTTTGAAAACGAAGCTGTGAAATTAAGTGTGCGGTTTACTTCTCCACTTTTGCTGGAAGATCCACTTTTGGTGTCAAGACCATGCACTTATGTGGATTTTGACATCGAAAAGAAAAAAGACGTAGTGGTAAGCTTGAATTTGGAACTGACAGCAGAGCTTGTTAGATATACGAAAGGCAAGATTATCGGGGGCAGTCATCAGGCTCCGCTGCCATCTGGAGGCAGTTTCCATTATGCCTCTATGAGTAAGGCAAACCAGGCACCGCTCGGACACAGTGGAGATAACATTACCATCGACTGGGGAACGCTATATCTTGCTTCCGATTCGAAAGACACCAAGATCTTGTTTGACGGCGAAGAGGAATGCTTAAAAGGCTGCGCTGCAATACAAGATCAAAAGGAGAGGGTATCCTTCGTGATTGCTTACGATGACCTTTTGTCAATCTATTATTTTGGAAACTGGAAGAAGGCTTATTGGACAGAACAATATGCAACGATTCTTGATGCAATTGCGGCAAGCCTAGAGGATAAAAAAGTCGTTTTAAATAAAGCGGAACAATTCGACCAGAGACTGGAAAAGGCAGCGGAGAAGTCCGGAGGCAAAGAATATGCTTACTTGTGTAATCTAAGCTATCGTCAGAGTATCGCTGCACATAAACTGATTACAGATGAAAACGGGGAAATCATCTTCCTTTCCAAAGAAAATGATTCGAATGGATGTATCGGAACCGTGGATGTCAGCTATCCTTCGATTCCTCTGTATCTGCTGCACAACACCGAATACGTGAAAGGAATGCTTAGACCGATATTCCGATTCAGCCAGCTTCCGGTGTGGGAGTTCGACTTCGCACCACATGATGTCGGGCGGTATCCCTATGCGTCCGGTCAGGTCTATGGACTGAAGAACCATAAAGGCGAATACGATGGTGAAAATGGAAACATAGCTCCCTTTTATCACCAATTCCCGAAAAAATGTGATATCTATGAATATCATTTCCAAATGCCAGTGGAAGAGTGTGGGAATATGCTGGTTATGACAGCAGCGGCCTGCCTCTTGGATAAGAATGCAGACTTTGCCCTTCCCTACATGGATATTCTGAAACAATGGACGAAATATCTGATAGAATATGGTGATGACCCGGGAGAACAGCTTTGTACCGATGACTTTGCAGGCCATCTCTCCCATAACGTCAATCTTTCTGCAAAAGCGATTGTAGGAATCGAGGCATATGCACAGATTTGCAGACTCGCGGGCAGCGAAAAAGATTATGAAACTTATCACGAAAAAGCAAAAATGATGGCAGAAAGCTGGGAAGACCGTGCATTTGATCAGGATCATTATAGACTGACCTTCGATGGTGAGGGTACCTGGAGCTTAAAATACAACACAATCTGGGATAAGTTCTTCAATAGCAATCTGTTTTCTGATCAGATGTATGAGAAAGAGATAGAATATTATCTGAAGAAAAACCAGAAATATGGTGTACCACTCGATAACAGAAAGTCTTATACGAAGAGTGACTGGATTCTGTGGTCGGCGGCGCTTACGGACGATCTGGAACAGAGAAAGCAATTTATTGAACCAGTGGCGAGATACCAGCAAGAAACCGAGTCACGGGTACCGTTCTCAGACTGGTACGACACTAAGACCGGAAAACAAAATGCCTTTATTGCACGAAGTGTACAAGGTGGAATCTTTATGCCAATATTGATTGATCAAGTTAGATGATAAGATTCAAAGTATACCCCAGGTAGCAACAAAGCCTTTATCAGACTCTATAAATAGAGTCTGATGAGGCTATTTTGCTGTATACAATTAATTATAATGTAAGTGGAGTTTTATGAGGAGGATTCTTAGATGATTGAGCATGTGATTGTTGCCGATGATGAAGCAGTACAACGAGAAGGTCTGGTAAATATAGTAAAAAATCTATGTCCTGGAGTTCAGGTGTATGAATGTTTAAACGGGATGGAGGCTTATCGGAAATTGCAGGAAATACAAGTGGATGTTATTTTGACTGATATATGTATGCCTATTATGGATGGGATGAAGTTAATTCAGAAAGTATCAAAAGAGTACCCGGGGACAAGAATTATTTTAGTCAGTGCATTTCAGGAATTTGAATATGCAAAAAAGGCATTGCAGATGAAGGCAGTTGATTATCTGATTAAGCCGGTCAATCTATGCGAAATCGAAGCGTCGATCTGCAAGGCACAAAAACAGATAGAGCAGATGAAGGCAGCTCAGAATCCGGACAGTGTCAGAAGGCGGGAATGGCTGGAAGCTATTTTAGATGGAAAAAAGCCGGAAGAGAGTTTCTTTCGGGAAACACAGCGTTTTTGTGTGACAGTACTTCATTATGCACGCGATCTGGCAACAGAGATTGGCGATAAAATTGTGTCGATTTTGTCTGAAGAAATGACGGAAGAGCAGGAGTATATTGTG
>CAMKHH010000059.1 GCA_946412445.1 uncultured Eubacterium sp. | reverse complement strand
AATCCGTGCAAAGTGCCGCACGGATTCCCCGGATACGGTTTGCTGCAATAGAAATTCCGATTCCGGTTCCACATATCAATATACCTTTATCACATTCGCCACTCAATACTGCATGTGATACCTTTCTGGCATAAACCGGATAATCCACCGACTGAGTATCCCGGCATCCAAAGTCCTTATATTCCAGCCCCTTCCCATCCAGATACTCCTTAATTGACCTCATCAAATCGAAGCCTCCGTGGTCACAACCTATTGCTATCATTTTCGCAATTCCTCCTCATTTAATTGTATCACAACTCCTGAAATTAAAGCCTCCAGGTTTTCATAACACTTCCCATAAGTAGTTAAAGGTTCCCCGTAAAGCGGCGGCACATCACCGCTTTGCTTAATAAATTCAGCAATTGTATAAACATTTGCGGCATTCTCATAATTTCCCCAGATTTTAGCCTTTTGAGCATCTTCCATCGTCAGAATCAGCACCCGCTCACCAATATCCTCCTGCATGAGCTGAGCAGCCGTATGATCTTTTGTATGATAGCCATTGCTGATAAGCACAGCTTCTGTCTTTTGATTCATGGGCTCCGGGAAGAGTACCACTAATCCTCTTGATTGAATGTCCAGATTTCCCATCAGGAACTTGCTTTTCATAATCACTTTTGCCATAGGCGCACGCGTGGTATCATCCGAATCCACAAATATTAATCTGTCATATTGCTTCACTAGGTGTCACCTCAACTATGTTTCAATAATTTCATGTCCCGCCGCTTTCAGAAGACGGTTCATGATGGCCTGTCCCATCCGGGGTGTATTAAAAGACTCCGAATAGATGTAGTCTACTTCTTCTTCATCAAACTCTCTCAAAACCTGATACAGGTGCAATGCGATACTTTCTTCATTGGTACGGGTACCAATGCTTTTCACTTTTCCCACAGGATAGCTTCCCATAGTTTCATCTGTACAGATAATTCCCACCCCAGCACCTTCCTTAAGACGTCTCCGGGTCAGTTCATTGATCCTATCCACGACTTTTTCCACGCTGCCTTCTACAATCGCAAGATCACCTCTTGGAGCATAATGCCTGTACCTCATCCCGGGAGCCTTGGGCCTGACCTGACTGTCAGCAGACGAAAGACCCGGGTCGATCCGTACGACACCGATCACTTTTTCCACCATCTGCTGATTCAGATAACCGGGACGCAAAATTACAGGGGGGTCCTCGGTAAAATCCACAATTGTGGATTCCAGACCAATATCTGTCATCCCCCCGTCAATAATCATATCTATACGCTCGGACAAATCCTCCGCCACATGGAATGCCAACGTCGGGCTGGGCCTCCCTGACGTATTGGCACTGGGAGCAGCTACATAACCGCCCGCCTGTCGGATTAACTCCAGGGCAATCCGGTTACTTGGCATCCTGACTGCAACACTGTCTAATCCACCCGTTGTTTCATATGGAACACAAGCAGCTTTATCGAAAATCATGGTAAGAGGTCCCGGCCAATATCTGTCCGCAAGTTTTTCAGCATTTGGGGGCACCCGTAAAACAATCTTATGCAAATCTTCCATACCTGCAATATGTATGATCAGCGGATTATCCGATGGTCTCCCCTTGGCCGCATAAATCTTCTCAGAGGCAGCAGGATCCAGCGCATTCCCACCCAGGCCATATACTGTCTCCGTAGGAAATGCAACCAACCCGCCCTGCCGCAAAATTCTGCCTGCTTTTTCAAGCGCATGCATATCCAGTTGTTCTTCGCTCATCAAAGCAATCTCAGTCTTCATTATTATCCTTCGCTTCTTTCCTTGCTCCTTCGGAGCCGCCTGATTTTCTTCCGATAGGTTATACTTCGTGTAACATGCTCAAAACCTTCGGTTTTCGTTAACCTATTATATCATGTTCGTTCCGGATTGAAAACCCTTTATCTTTTTCCAGAAATATCTTCAGTCATGTGCTGGATTTATCTGATTTTTTACTTTTTCCAAGGTATTTTAGAACACCATCGCATATAGCTTTAGATAGTTTTTTCTGATATTCCTCCGATGTTAACAGCTGTGCTTCTTCTGGATTGCTTAAGAAGCCACATTCCACAATTGCAGCGGGAACATCTGTCTTTTTCAGCAGATAATAGCTGGTATTTCCCTTCGCCAGTCTGTTATTGTCAGGGTCTACCTTCTCTACCAGAGCGGATTGCAGATCCTCCGCCAGTTTTTTCCCTTCTGCAGAATGAGTATAATAGAATACCTGTGCCCCCTTCACTTCAGGGGTAGTATAACTGTTCTGGTGAATACTGACCATACAGTCAGGCGCAGTCTTATGTATTAAATCACAACGCTTCTGCAAATCCTGAACTTTCTTGTTTTTGCTGTTACTATCATAAAGCCCTTCATCCGAGCTTCTGGTCAGTATATCATGCTCTTCTAACTCTTTTTTTAATAATAATGCAATTTCCAGATTTAATTTTTTTTCTTTTTCACCATTCACACCTATTTTACCAGGATCTGTGCCACCATGTCCTGCATCCAGAACAACTGTGGCCTTATCCGCTTTTTGTTGACTGACCAATTTTGCACCTTCCCGGGAAAGCCCGAAAATTCCCGCAATAAGCAGAAGCGCCATTATCAGCTCCATCCATCTTTTTCCCACGGCAAAAAAATTCCCCCGACATCTTTCTAATAATATATGCCAGGGGTCTTTCTTTCAGTCTTGACTTCAGTATTTCTATTCTTGATTTTCTGTTTCATCTGATTTATTTGAATCCATATCCTCGCCATGAACATCATCTGCTTCATCTGCCGATAAAAAAGCAGTCTCTTCAAACAGCTGATCTTCGGAATAAGAATCTTCTTCCATCTCACTTTCTAACTCCTGCATGGATTCAGGTACACTGCTGACGATATTATTTACGGCTTTGCAGGCTTCCATAAAACGACGTTGAACCTGATTCATAAGTTCTACAGTTGCACCGAGTTCCTCCTGCACAGCAATATACTTTTTCTTACCCTCTGAAAGCCTGTCATCTACCTCTTTTTGAACCGATTCCAGACATTCCCGGGCGGCCGTCTGGGCCTTCTCGAGCATACGTGTGCTTGTCTCTTCGGCATCCTTAACAATACCATCCGCCCGGACCTGGGCATCAAAGACAAGCCTTCCTATACTGTCATAATTGTCAATATATGGCTGGTATTTTTCCTTAATATCACGTTTGATAGCTTCGATGTTCTGTTCAGATTGTCTTAATTTGTCTGTCAGCCTTTCAATCTGGTCATCTTTTTCCTTTATAATTCCCAAAAACCTGGTTTTTTCCGCATAGGCGGTATCCTTCATCTGCGTAATTACTTCAGCCACCTCTTCCTTATCATAGCCCCCCATTAACGTTGTCTTGAATAAATCTCCGTTTCCTGTCATATATACTCCTCCTTTTGGACCTCTCCGCCTGTTATAAGTTAACTGTTATACCGGTTTATGATATCCCAAACCGTACTCCGTTCCAGACCGATTCTCCACTCGGCTACTCCTGCCAGTCCATAGTTTTGAATTACCTTCATCTTCTCCTCTATAGACTGTTCATCTTCTATCCAAATGGTATATCTTGCCGTATCATCTTCTGAAATAGCTACATTCTGCCCCAGCTTGGAATCCCATTCCCTGCTCATCTGATGTTCTTCTATATAACGGTCTGTCCCATCCATGCCAAGCACTTCACTCGAAGGCATATCCTGACCAAACGTCTCCGTCCAGACCCTCGTATAGAAAGGAATCGCATTGATGACCTTGGCTGCAGGAACCTCTTCCAATGTCCGCTTTACTCCCTTTTCCACAAAAGGAAGGGATGCTACAGACCCGGCCTGCTCACTTCCGGAATAATGTTCATCATACCCCATGATAATCACGTAGTCCACGATCTTACCCTGCGTCCCACGTTTATAATACATATTATAATCTTGCGGCACCGGATTATCAACCGAAACCACCAGATTATTTTCATGAGCTCTTATCGTAAGCTCTCTTAAAAACTGCAGAAAGTGCGGTATGCTCCCTTCGGAAAGCTGTTCAAAATCCACATTGATTCCGTCCAGCCCGCACTCTGCGGCAATACTCAGAAGCTGATCTATAATCCCGGCCCTTTTTGCACTGTCCGCAAGCAGCTCCTCTGTTGATACTTCCTTATTAAAGTTATCAATAAGCCCCCAGACTTCAATTCCTCTTCCATGGGCTTGATCCACATATTCCTTACTGGCAATAGAAGAAACCGTGCCTTCATTGTCCGCCAGCTTAAACCATGTGGGAGATATAGTCGTCAGACCGGAGGTATTCGCAATAATATCGGGAAATGATGCATTCGCATCCGGTGTAGTTATCTGCTGCCAGGCCAGATTAATCTTGTAATCCTTTAAGATTGACGGATAATACAGGCTTCTGTTCTCCGCCCGGAGAGGTGCACTTTCCTCCCCCGATATTGATTTCTTCTCCACATATCCTATAAAGCCTTCCGCAGTGCTTACCTTAGTCCAGTTATCCAGAGCTTCCAGAAAGGTAAGAGAATCTCCCGTTTTAAGCTTCTTCAGAACTTTACTCTTAATTCCACCTTTTAATCTTACTGCGGTTTCTTTAGTTACCGTCACCTGTTTTAAATCCGTCCATCTTGTGCGGATAACTGCCCTGACAGGGTCGGTGTATGTATCGCAATCCATGTCTGTGAATTTTTGAATATAATTCACCGCCAGATAGTAAATCCCGTTTTCTCCAATCAACGCAGGGGCTCCTGTGTCCGTTGCATAAGCCGTATCGCCGGGTGCAATGGTCCGGATACCGTCAGCCAAAGTCAGCAGCATCTGCTGATTGCGGTCATCCCAGTAAAAATTTGTATCCAACAGTTTCTGTACTGAAGCATAGGGCATATACACCTCACCATCACGGTATATCCCGGGAGCATCGGATACTACATCATTTATAACAAAAGCCGCCTGTCCTTTCTCTTTAAGCCCATAATAACTGTCCAGATCTGCCATCTTTCTGGTGGGGGCGCGATAGGTGATAAAGAGGCTTATTCCACCAGTAATCACCACTGCCAGAATTAAGCAAATCACAATCAAAACCGGCGCTACTCTTTTCTTCATCTAAAAGTTCTTCCTCTCTGTCTCTTTTCATTTGTATTCTGCTATAGATAGGTATCATATATGTCCAGTATACAAGAACCCCCTCTTCGGGGCAAGTATATTTTTCATGCTTTCTACATGTGCAACTTATTAAAGGCCTATTACTATACAGAAAATCCGACAGCAGTATTATGCGCAAGGGACCCCATACTTTCTGCTGCCGGATTCAGTCCTATCTTTCTTTTACGTAGGTAAAATCAATCTGGCGGAGGATACCTTCGGTCCCTATGTAATCACGCATATAAGTACCCTGTTCGGCTACTGTATAGGCACATACGATTTCTTCAGGGCTGCTTTCACTTCCGTTAAGGCTTAGTGAAACCTGTCCACGCTGAAGCTCAATCAGCTCCGATTGAAGAGCATTCATCCTTAAAGTACGACTATTTTCTTTGTCTCTCATTCTCATTACCAGACGCATTCATATTCATCCTTCCGTGATATATATAAATAATTAATACGCCTTCCTTTCAAAGAATTAGCTTACATATTGCGTTAAGAATGGAACAACAGACACATGATTTACTCTTCGTCTTTTTCAGTAAAATTGGAAAATATATTTGTGATTATAATCAGACATTCTGTCAGAAAAATTGAAACGGCGAACTGCCGAATTTCTGTGATATGTTTTAAATACTATGAATCATGGCTCAAGGGTATCACATCCTCTCTTACCATGCATCCATTGCCACTTCTTATCAAATATTATACTTATATACGGATTTTTTTCAAGTGGATTTACTAAAATTTTATATTTTTTTAATTCTATACAGTTCAGCCAGAATTTACGGCTGAGCTGTATAGATGAACTACTTTTAATTAAAGAAAGATTTTATTTCTGCTCTTATAAACACCGGAAGTTCATGAATTGGAGCATCTGCCTCTATCAACTGTCCACCTTCATATACCTTTTCATCCCAGATACTTTTCCAATCCTGCCCCTGTGGCAAATAAACTGCTCTCTTTCTCACTCCTTCATACAGGACAGGTGCCACCAATACATCCGGTCCGAACATATACTCATCCTCAGTCTCCCATGCTTTTGAATCCTCTGGAAAATCATAGAATAATGGCCTCATGACTGGTGTTCCTTTTTCATGAGCTTCTTTCATAAGAATTGTGATATAAGGCTTCATATTTTCACGCATATTCATATATGTTTTGCAGATTTCATAAGCTTCCTCTCCAAACGACCACACTTCGTTATCCGCACCAGATACACACAAGCCGCCTCCTTCTGTTCCAATGGGTTCTTTTAAGGGTTCTCTGTAGCCATGCAGACGCATGACAGGACAAAACGTTCCATATTCAAACCAGCGCACCAGCAATTCACGGAAAGCATCGTCCGAAGGGTCACCCCCATGAAATCCTCCTATATCCGTTGTCCACCAGGGAATACCTGCAATTCCCATATTAAGTCCTGCCGCAAGCTGGTTTCTCAAACTGGCAAAACTGGAGTGAATATCTCCTGACCAGACCAGCGCACCATATTTTTGTGAACCTGCCCAGGCACAACGGAGAAGGTTTATAATGTTTTCCTGTCCTTCTCCTTTCATTCCGTCAAAGAATGTCTTCGCATACATAGCCGGATAGATATTTCCAATCTGTACATTCGGTCCCATATAATATCTGTAGTTTTCAAAGTCATAGACACTGTATTCTGGCTCTGCCTCATCCAGCCAGAAAACCTTTATACCTTTATCATAGTAATTTTTCTTTGCCTTTTCCCATACGTAGTCCCTGGCTTTTGGATTTGTCGCATCATAATGTATCGTATTTCCCTGAAAATCCATAGCAATC
>CAMKHH010000058.1 GCA_946412445.1 uncultured Eubacterium sp. | reverse complement strand
CTGCAGTTGCATGCAAAACAAAATAACAATTCCACGCTTTATATATTAAAAAGTTCGAATAGAACAATAAAAATTTAAGAAAAGTTGAATTAGCACTTTACAAATCTTCTTTTTTGTTATATAGTAATCTCAAATTCAAGAAAGAAGGTTTTGCATATGACACAGAAATTTGCATGTGCCCGAGACCAGAAGCTGCCCGGTTTATACCGATCCCAGTTCGAACATGATAATTGCGGTATCGGTGCAGTGGTGAATATCAAAGGGCTTAAAACCCATGAAACAGTTGAGAACGCTTTAAAGATAGTTGAAAATTTGGAACATAGAGCCGGCAAGGACGCCGAGGGAAAAACAGGTGATGGAGTAGGAATTTTGTTGCAGATCTCGCACAAATTCTTTCAGAAGACCTGCGAATCCCTCGGCATTTTTTTAGGACAAGAGCGGGAATATGGTATCGGTATGTTTTTCTTACCGCAGCAGGAGATGGAACGGAATCAGGCAAAAAAGATGTTTGAGGTCATTGTTCAAAAAGAAGGTCTGGAATTTTTAGGATGGAGAACAGTTCCGACCGTACCCGAAGTTCTTGGGCATAAAGCCAGAGAATGCATGCCTTATATAGAACAGGCCTTCATTAAGAAACCTAAGGATGTGGCCAGGGGTCTGGAATTTGACCGAATGCTTTATGTGGTTCGCAGGGTGTTTGAACAGAGTAACGACAACACCTATGTAGTGTCGCTGTCGAGTCGTACGATTGTATACAAGGGAATGTTTCTTGTCGGACAGCTGCGTACTTTCTTCCGGGACCTTCAGGATAAAGCATATGAATCTGCGATTGCTATTGTACACTCAAGGTTTTCAACAAATACAAATCCCAGCTGGGAACGGGCGCACCCCAATCGATTGATTGTACATAATGGTGAAATCAATACCATACGTGGAAATGCGGACAAGATGCTTGCCCGGGAAGAGACCATGGATTCTGATTATCTAAAAGATGGGATGGATAAGGTTCTTCCGGTAATCAATGCTCAGGGATCAGATTCTGCAATGCTTGATAATACACTGGAATTTCTTGTAATGAGTGGGATGGATCTTCCCCTGGCAGTGATGATTGCCATACCAGAACCATGGGCGAATAATGAAACAATTTCCATGGAAAAGCGGGATTTCTATCAGTATTATGCTACAATGATGGAGCCATGGGACGGCCCTGCCGCAATTGTCTTTACGGATGGTGATCAGGTAGGAGCAGTACTCGACAGAAATGGTCTTCGTCCTTCCCGATATTATATTACCGATGATGACTATCTGATATTGGCTTCTGAAGTAGGTGTACTGCCTGTTCCGACAGAAAACATCATAAAAAAAGAACGGCTTCACCCAGGCAAGATGCTTCTTGTAGATACGCTGCAAAAGCGGGTGATTGATGATAATGAACTGAAAGAGTTTTACGCCGGTAAACAACCTTACGGGGAATGGCTGGACAGTAATTTGATACAGTTCAATGACCTTAAAATACCAAATATACGTGTGAATAGCTATACAAAGGAAGAACGCAATCGTCTCTGGAAGGCCTTCGGTTACAGCTATGAAGAGTATCGAACCTCAATCCGTAATATGGCCCTGAACGGTTCGGAAGGAATTGGAGCCATGGGTGTAGACACTCCTCTTCCGGGACTGTCAAAAGAGCATCAACCGTTGTTTAATTATTTCAAACAGCTGTTTGCCCAGGTTACCAATCCGCCAATTGACTGTATTCGTGAAGAAGTTGTGACTTCTACCAGAGTGTATCTGGGGAAAGAAGGAAATCTTCTGAAAGAATGTCCCGAAAACTGTAAAATGCTTACGATCAACAATCCGATTTTGAGTAACACCGATATGCTGAAACTGAAGAACATGAAGGTAAACGGATTTAAGGTCGTAGAAGTACCAATTATTTACTATAAGAGTACGCCTTTGGAGCGTGCAATTGATCACCTGTTTGTAGAAGTGGATAAAGCGTATCGCCAAGGCGCCACTATTCTGGTGCTGACAGACAGAGGTGTAGACGAAAATCATGTGGCAATTCCATCTCTTCTAGCCGTATCTGCAGTCCATCAGCATCTGGTACGCACGAAGAAAAGAACCGCGCTGGGAATTATCCTGGAATCCGGAGAACCGAGAGAAGTTCATCATTTTGCAACCTTATTAGGTTACGGTGCAAGTGCAGTCAATCCCTATCTGGCGCTTGATACGATTCAGGATATGATTGAAAATAAGATGATTGCAAAGGATTACTATGCGGCGGTAGATGATTATACGAGGGCAGTTGTAAGCGGAATTGTCAAAATTGCTTCCAAGATGGGGATTTCTACTATTCAGTCTTATCAGGGATCCCAGATATTTGAAGCCATCGGTATCTCAAGTGAGGTAATTGACCGATATTTTACAAATACAGTAAGCCGTGTAGAGGGGATTACACTTGATGATATTGCAAAGGATGTGGATACAAGACATTCGGAGGCATTTGATCCACTGGGTCTCGACACGGATCTGACACTGGACAGTATAGGAAGGCACAAGAGCAGAGGCCAGGGTGAGGAACACAGATATAATCCGGAGACCATTCACCTGCTTCAGCAGTCTGCGTGGCGAAATGATTATCAGATGTTTAAACAATATACAAAAATGATTGACCAGGAGGAATCCGGGTATTTACGAAGCCTTATGGATTTTCAATACGCCGAGAATCCAATCCCGCTGGAGGAGGTGGAAAGTGTTGATTCGATCGTAAAAAGATTCAAGACCGGAGCTATGTCCTATGGTTCCATCTCACAGGAAGCACATGAGACTCTTGCAATTGCCATGAATCTTTTACATGGAAAGTCTAACACGGGTGAAGGAGGAGAGAGTACAGACCGCCTGGACGATTCCAGCAGATGTTCGGCAATTAAACAGGTAGCGTCCGGAAGGTTTGGTGTTACAAGCAAATATCTTGTAAGCTCTAAAGAGATTCAGATTAAGATGGCCCAGGGAGCGAAGCCGGGTGAAGGAGGACATCTGCCGGCCGGTAAGGTTTATCCCTGGATTGCCAAGACCAGGCATTCCACACCAGGTGTGTCACTGATTTCACCACCGCCGCATCATGATATCTATTCAATCGAAGATCTGGCACAGTTGATATATGACCTGAAAAATGCCAATAAGTATGCCAGAATCTCTGTAAAGCTGGTATCCGAGGCTGGTGTCGGAACGGTTGCAGCCGGTGTTGCAAAAGCCGGTGCGCAGGTAATACTGATTTCCGGTTATGACGGAGGAACGGGAGCGGCCCCCAGAAGCTCCATTCATAATGCAGGGCTTCCATGGGAACTTGGACTGGCTGAAACTCATCAGACATTGATTCAAAACGGACTGCGCAATCGGGTCATGATTGAAACCGATGGTAAACTCATGAGTGGCAGAGATGTGGCAATTGCCGCACTTCTGGGAGCTGAAGAATTTGGTTTTGCCACGGCTCCCCTTGTAACAATGGGATGTGTGATGATGCGTGGCTGCAATCTGGATACCTGCCCTGTAGGCGTGGCAACCCAGAATCCCAAGCTCAGAAAACGCTTCAGAGGCAAACCGGAATACGTGGTAAACTTCATGCGTTTTATAGCAGAAGAGCTTCGTGAATATATGGCAAAACTGGGGTTTCGGACCATTGATGAGATGGTGGGACGTTCAGATCGTCTGAAAAGAAATGAAAAAATAACAGATGAGAAAGCGTCCCGTGTGGATTTGTCACAAATTTTTGAAAATCCATATGCAAAGGAGGAAAAGGTGATTTTTGACCCCTCGTCCGTCTATGATTTTGAACTGGGAAAAACGCTGGATGAAAAAGTGTTGCTGAAATCACTGACATTAACAAAGGGTGAGAAAAAGAGCATACATGTGAAGGTCGAAAATACCGACAGAACCTTTGGCACGATACTGGGCTCTGAAATCACCAGGAGATTTGGCCAGGGACTTAAAGACGATACCTATGAAATCGTATGTACAGGTTCCGGCGGACAAAGCTTTGGTGCATTTATTCCAAAAGGACTTACCTTAAACCTGTCAGGCGATTCCAATGACTACTTTGGTAAGGGTTTGTCCGGTGGAAAACTTGTGGTGTTCCCACCGAAGAATATTAACTTTAAGGCCGAAGAAAATATCATTATCGGAAATGTAGCACTTTATGGGGCTACCAGCGGAGAGGCTTATATCTGTGGTATTGCAGGAGAACGTTTCTGCGTGCGGAACTCGGGTGCATATGCTGTAGTCGAGGGTGTTGGAGATCATGGATGTGAATATATGACAGGTGGTCGTGTAGTAGTCCTTGGCCCGACTGGTAAAAATTTTGCGGCAGGAATGAGCGGCGGAATTGCCTATGTGCTGGACGAGGATAATACCTTATACAGGAATTTGAACAAACAAATGATTTCAATTGAAAAGGTTGTAAATAAATACGATAAAGAAGAGTTAAAAATGTTAATTCAGAAACATGTAGATGCCACGGAATCAGAAAAGGGAAAGAGGATACTGGATTCTTTTCAGGACTATATACCAAGATTCAAAAAGATCATTCCAAATGACTATAAACGGATGATGATGCTCAGTACCCGGCTGGAGGAAAAGGGACTGAGCAGTGAGCAGGCTCAGATTGAGGCTTTCTATGAAAGTCTGCGTAAGTAGGGAGGTAACAAAAAACATGGGAAAACCAACAGGATTTTTGGATTATGAGCGTGAGGATAGTGCGAGCGCATCTCCTCTGGAACGTATAAAAAACTTTCAGGAATTCCATACACCGCTTACCAGGGAGAAACAAAAGCTTCAGGGAGCGCGCTGCATGGCCTGCGGTGTACCATTTTGCCAGTCCGGAAGAATTATTTCCGGGATGGCAAGCGGATGCCCGCTGAATAATCTGTGCCCGGAGTGGAATGACCTGGTGTATACCGGAAACTGGGAACAGGCATATGAACGCCTGGAAAAGACTAATTGCTTTTCGGAATTCACAGCTCGTGTATGTCCTGCATTGTGTGAGGAAGCCTGCACCTGTGGTCTGAATGGAGCTCCGGTGGCATCAAAGGCAAATGAGCTGGCAATTATCGAATATGCATGGGAAAATGGTTTGATTCAGCCAAATCCGCCAAAAGTTCGTACTGGAAAAAAGGTTGCTGTCGTGGGAAGTGGTCCTTCAGGATTGGCTGCAGCGATGCAGCTGAACAGAAGAGGCCACAAGGTAACCGTGTATGAGCGCCGGGATCGGGTGGGAGGACTACTCCGTTATGGAATTCCCAATATGAAACTGGATAAACAGATCATCGACCGGAGAGTACAGCTGATGGAAGCTGAGGGAGTTGAATTTGTAACGAATGCCGATATTGGAGCGGATATTAAGGCAGAGCAGCTTTTAAAAGAATATGACAGAGTCCTGTTGTGCTGTGGAGCAGCGAATCCAAGAGATATCAAAGCTCCGGGCAGAGAGTTAAAAGGCATTTATTTTGCGGTTGATTTTCTGACATCTGTTACAAAGAGTCTGCTGGATTCAAATTTTGAGGATAAAAAATATATAGATGCTAAAGATAAGCATGTAGTGGTGATTGGTGGCGGTGATACCGGAAACGATTGCGTGGGAACTTCCATCCGGCTTGGGGCAAAAAGTGTCACACAATTGGAGATGATGCCTATGCCGCCAGTGGAACGGGCGGATACAAATCCGTGGCCGGAATGGCCCAAAGTGCTGAAAACCGACTATGGTCAGCAGGAGGCGATTGCGGTATTTGGGCACGATCCGCGGATTTATCAGACTACAGTGGCAGAGTTTATAGGTAATAAAAAGGGTGAACTAAAGCAGTTAAAGATTGTCACGCTCTCACCTCAGAAAGACGAAAGGACAGGACGGATGAATATGGTTCCGGTTGAAGGCTCTGAGAAGGTGATACCGGCAAATCTGGTTCTTATTGCAGCAGGTTTTCTCGGCAGTCAGAAATATGTGACAGATGCTTTCCGTGTGGAATTGGATCCACGTACGAATGTACAGACGGCAAAAGGCTGCTATCAGACCAATATTTCAAATGTATTTACAGCCGGAGATATGCACCGCGGACAGTCTCTGGTGGTATGGGCCATCCGGGAAGGGCGTGAAGCGGCAAAGGCCGTGGATGAATCTCTCATGGGATATACGAATTTGTAGGTTGTGTTTACAGGTCCGAACATACATTGCCAGGAAAGGAGATTTACAGATGGCACGTTATACTAAGGAAATGATTTTACAGATGGCGAAGGAGGAGGATGTGGAATTCATACGCCTTCAGTTCACCGATATGTCTGGAACTCTGCGTAATATGGCAGTCACTTCCAGTCAGCTGGAGAAGGCACTTGACAATGAATGCATCTTTGACGCATCCACACTGGATGGGTTTTCAGGTGAAGATGAAAATGAGTTATATCTGTATCCGGATCTGGATTCATTTGCAATCCTGCCATGGCGCCCACAACAGGGAAAAGTTGCCCGCATGATCTGCGACATATATCAGCCGGACGGAACATTCTATCCGGAGTGTACAAGAGGAATTCTAAAACGGGTACTTGAGGATGCTAAAAGCATGGGGTATCAGTTCGTTGCAGGCCCCGAGTGTGAATTTTTCCTCTTTCATACCGAAGAAGATGGGACACCCACTACACTGACTCATGACAGAGCCGGTTATTTTGATTTGGGGCCGTTGGATCTCGGAGAAAATGCGCGCAGAGACATGGTGTTGACCCTTGAAGATATGGGTTTTGAAGTGGAATCCTCCTACCATGAGGTATCTCCCGGGCAACATGAAATTGATTTTCATCATTGCAAAGGACTGGAAGCTGCTGACAGCCTGATGACTTTTAAATTTGCTGTACGGACAATTGCGAAGAGGCACGGGCTGCATGCTACTTTTATGCCCAAACCGGTGACTGACAGTAATGGTTCCGGACTGCACGTAAATTGTATCTTAAGAGAT
>CAMKHH010000057.1 GCA_946412445.1 uncultured Eubacterium sp. | reverse complement strand
TACCTTTACAATGCTGTTTGGCGGTGGTATGATTCCTACATATATTCAGTATAAGAATCTGCATCTTTTAAACTCCTTTTGGGTATATGTAATTCCCGGACTGGTAAGCGTAACTTACCTCATGATGGTGAGAAGCTTCTTTGAGGGGATACCGGACAGTCTGGAAGAATCGGCAAAGCTTGACGGATGTGGATATTTTCAGGTTTATACAAAAATCATGCTCCCTTTAAGTAAACCGGTAATTGCTGTCGTGGGACTGTATACTGCGGTAAATCACTGGAACGATTGGTTTGCAGGGGCCTTCTATATGAATGACACGAAGCTGTGGCCGGTTCAGACCGTACTGCAGCAGATGCTGACAAAGGCCATGAACTCTCAGCAGGAGGTTACTTCCGTGGCACAGGCATTGGCTCATAATACGGCATCTGTAACCTCGGATTCATTGAAAATGGCAGCAGTTGTGGTAACAACGGTACCGATTCTCTGTGTATATCCTTTTATACAGAAATATTTTGCCCAGGGAGCCATGATTGGTGCGGTTAAGGGTTAGAGAATGCTCAAAGGAGAAAGAATGAACGAAAAGAAATGGGATGTATACGTTTATGGTGATGTAAATATTGACATTGTCATACCGGGTGTGGAAAAGTTTCCCGAGCCGGGACAGGAAATGGAAGTCCCGGTCATGGAAACCTTTGCAGGGGGAGGTGCTGCTCTGTTCGCTCTGGGCATAGGTAAGCTGGGACTGCACCCGGTGTTCCAGGGAGAAGTGGGAGATGACTGTTATGGGGACTTCATCCGGAAGGAATTCTTAAAGTGTCATGTGGACGATTTTCTCTTACAGACAAGTAAAACGCAAAAGACAGGCATTTCTCTAAGTTTTACAGATAAAAAAGACAGATCTTTTTTAACATATCGGGGAACCAATGAAATCCTCCATATCGATGCGGTGGATATAGAGAGGGTGAAGGGGGCTTCGCATATTCATGTGACAGGCTATGCGGGATCTTCCAACCATGATGCATATTTAAGCTTTCTTAAGCGTATAAAAGAAGAGACACAGATATCCGTTTCCTTTGATCTGGGATGGGATTCCACGGGGGAATGGAAACACGAGATTTACCGGTTGTTTCCTTATATAGATGTATTGTTTATGAATGAAACAGAGGCACAGCATTATGCAAGGAAAGAAGATGTCAGAGAGGCTGCGCTGGATTTTGCGGCATATTGTGGTCTGGCAGTGATTAAGATGGGAAAGAAGGGTTCCATTGCCGTAAAAGGCAGGGAAATTTATAAGGCAGACGCTTACCTGGTGGATGCCATAGATACTACCGGAGCCGGAGACTCATTTAATGCAGGATTTGTGTATGGATTTTTAAAAGGCAAATCCCCGGAAGATTCTCTGCGGACCGGAAATGCCTGCGGTGCATTATCGGTAACAGCACTGGGAGGAAACACAGGGTTTCCCACAGAGGACAGGCTTATGAAGTTTATACAGAAAAGTGAAGCTGTGGTTATAAAGATAAGGAGGATTCCAGAATGAAGATTGCAGTGATTGGAGGAGCAGGTGTACGTACCGTCATTTTTATAAATGGTCTTTTAAAGCGATATAAAAAGTTGCATATCGATGAAGTTGTTCTCTACGATATTCAGGAGGAAAAACAGAAAATCATAGAAAAGCTCTGCAAGCATGTGGTGAGCAGGGAAAAGGAAGAACTGAAGGTATGGGCTGCGGCCGATCCTGTGGAAGCTATCGAGGATGCAGACTATATCGTAACGACCCTCCGCGTGGGCGGAGATTCTTCCAGAGTAACAGATGAGACAATCGCCCTTGACTTGGGGGTTATCGGACAGGAAACCACAGGAGCAGGCGGGTTCTCCATGGCTGTTCGTACCATACCGGTGTTGCTTGAATACTGCGAGATGATAAAAAGACACGCACCTGAGGCGTGGATTTTTAATTTTACAAACCCTTCGGGTCTGGTGACCCAGGCACTGCGCAGTGGCGGATATGATAGAATAATCGGAATCTGTGATGCTCCAAGCAGCACGAAATTCCGCATGGCAAAGGAACTGGGTGTGACGGAAGATGAGCTCTATGTGGAATTTTTCGGCCTGAATCATCTCTCATGGATTCGAAGTGTAAAAAAGAAGGGAGAAGAAATTCTGCCCGAGTTGTTGTCTGATGACGGGTTTTTAAAGCACATTCAGGAGTTTTCCATGTTTGATCCCGAGATGCTGCGCTCCATCGGATTCCTTCCCAATGAGTATCTCTATTACTACTACCACAGGGAGCAGGCACTTTCGAATATAAAAAAATCCGGAGCAACCAGAGGGAAGACGATTGAAGCCGTCAATGTAAAGATGATGGAGGAGCTTAAAGCCATGGATATGGATGCAGATCCCAAAGGAGCGCTGCAGATTTTCCTTTATTATATGCAGATCCGGGAAAATTCCTACATGAGCATAGAATCCGGTCTTTTAGAGCGGCCTCTGATTGAGAGGGGAGCGTTAGAAGTTCCTGACGGTATGGGATATGCGGGTGTTATGCTGGATTGTATCGAGGGAATGCAAAGTGAAGAGGGAAAGTATCTTGTGCTTTCCGTCGAAAATAATGGAAGTATACCGGGGCTTGAAGATCAGGATGTGATTGAAACTACCTGCCGGGTATCGAAAGACGGGATTTACCCTGTCAGAATTCATGAGGTGCCGGAAGACTGTTATCTGCTGATCCGTCTGATAAAGATGTATGAGAAGCTTACAGTGGAAGCTGTGAAAACACATTCACGGGAAACAGCTGTCAAAGCGTTGATGCTGCATCCGCTGGTGAATTCTTACTCACTGGCAAAGCAGCTGGTGGACAGGTATGACGAGGCTTATGGCGGGATTTTTGGTGCATAAAGATGGAGGTTAAGATAAGATGCCCTTTGATTTTCATAATCGAGACGGAATTAAGAACATAATAGAAGAACTGGAAGGTCTGAGATATAAAGACAGAAGGGATTTAGAAGGACTTTTGTTCTGGGACGATGACGGCAGTACAGGGAACAGGATTTTGCAGGGAACAGGACAACCGGTGGAGCAGGGGTTTTGCTGGAAGGGTTGGGACCGTTATAACTGGCTGACCGTTACCATACAGATTCCGCCGCAGTGGAAGAATAAAGAGGTATTGGGACTGTTTGATTTCGGTGCACGGAGAGGGACGGGAAATAACGGAGATTTTGAGAGCCTGTTATATCTCAATGGAAAACCTTATCAGGCAGTGGACGGGAATCACCATGAGGTGTTTTTAGAGCCGGAGGTGAATGGATATACACAGGATCTGAAATTTCGTCTGTGGTCGGGACTTAGCGGCGGCGGAATTCCGGAGAAAAACAGGATGGAAATCTGCCAGGCACAGATTGGAATACTGGATACGCACACAGATGATTTGTATTATCTGTCAAAAGCAGCCCTTGAGACTTACGACTTGCTGCCGGCGGGAAATGAATATAAGGAATGGATTTTAAATGTTCTGGTTCGCACCTTTACGAAAATCAATTTTACAGAACCCGGAAGTGAGGATTTTTATAAGACTGTGAAAGAGGCATTCACTTTTCTGTATTCTGAAATGGATGGAAGAGGAAAACCGGATGTGAATGTAAATCTGATTGGACATACACATATCGATGTGGCCTGGCTGTGGCGTCTGCGCCATACAAGGGAAAAGGCAGCGCGCTCATTTTCTACGGTGAACCGGCTTATGGAGAAGTATCCGCAATATCTGTTTCTTCAGACACAGGCGCAGCTGTACGAATATATCAAAGAAGATTATCCCGATATATATGCACATATTCAAAAGCGTGTAAAAGAAGGAAGATGGGAACCCTCCGGCGCCATGTGGGTGGAGTGCGACTGTAATCTGGCTTCCGGAGAATCCATTATCCGCCAGATCCTCCTCGGTAAAAATTTCTTCCGGCAGGAGTTTGGATATGAAAGCGAATACCTGTGGCTGCCGGATGTGTTTGGATATTCCTGGGCGCTGCCGCAGATATTGAAAAAATCCGGTGTAAATACCTTCATGACCACAAAAATCAGTTGGAACGATACGAATCGTCTGCCTTATGACACCTTCCGCTGGAAGGGAATGGACGGAACCGAAGTGACGGCTCACTTTATTACAACCACGGACCCCGGTGAGGATTATTATACCTATAACGGGAATACCAGCCCGGATGCAATCAAAGGTGTATGGGAGCAATATAAGAATAAGGATACGAACAGGGATCTGCTGATTTCCTTTGGATTCGGTGATGGGGGCGGAGGCCCTACCAGAACGCAGATAAAGCAGGCAGAAGCTGCCGACAGGATTCCAGGCCTGCCTCATGTAAAGATGGAAATGCCTACGGAATATTTTCGCCGTTTAAACCGGACCTTGGAAGAGAATCCTATGGATGGGCATATTCCCGTGTGGGATGGGGAGCTATATCTGGAGTTTCACAGGGGAACCTACACCTCTCAGGCTTATAATAAAAAGATGAACCGAAGGATGGAATACCTTCTTCGTGATACGGAGATGCTTTCTGTACTGGCCGGGACGGCTGCAGGGGTGCCTTATGATTATGACAGTCTTTTAAAAGCATGGAAAATCGTGCTGTGTCATCAGTTCCACGACATTCTTCCCGGCTCTGCGATTAAGGAAGTGTATGAGGACAGCCATGAGGAATACTTAAAGGCGCTGCAATTGATCAAAGGAACCATGAAAGAGGTAAACCGGGCAATTTATACAGCAGAAGCAGACTGCTATACAGTGTTCAATAACTCAAACTGGATAAGGAGTGGGGCGGCCGTCATTTCTATGAGTGATGCAGAACTTGACATGTATAGGGGATGCCCGGTGACAGATGAGGGCGGACAGAATGTAAAAGCAGTCTGGGAAGAAAAAGGACTGCGTATATGGGTTCAGGAGATAAAGCCATTTTCATTTGCCACATTCCGAATTGTGACTGGTGAAACATCTGTGCAGGCAGGCGGTATATTGTCCTCTTCTGATGTAGGAGAATCGCAGATAGAAACACCATTTTATACGATTTCCTGGAATGGACACGGTCAGCTGAACCGTATTTATGATAAAAAAGCAGAACGGGAGGTTCTCCCTTCGGAAAAATGTGCCAATGTACTTCAGATTTTTGAGGATAAGCCCAGATGCTTTGATGCCTGGGAACTGGAGCCTACCATTGACCTGAAGAGGGAGACAGTGGAGGACTGCGCCCGAATCAATATCAGAAAGCACAGTCTGGGCTGGGAGGTTTTATTTCTCTGGACGTATCATAAATCCCGGATTTGGCAGACGATGTGTCTGTATGAGACAAGTCCGCGGATTGACTTTCGGACAACCATAGACTGGCAGGAACGTCAGAAGCTGTTAAAAACCAGCTTTCCGGTGGACGTGCGTGCGGTAGATGCCCGGTTTGATATTCAAAATGGAAATATCCGCCGTCCGATTACCAGGAATACCACCTGGGAGGCTGCCAAATTCGAGGTGGCAGCTCACAAGTGGGTGGATATCTGGGAAACCGGTTATGGGATGGCAGTATTGAATGACTGTAAATATGGTCATGATGTGAAGGAGGATACCATCCGTCTTACACTTCTGAAATCTGCAGTGGATCCCGATTATACGGCGGATCTTGGAACGCATGAATTTACGTATGCGATTTTGCCTCATCATGAGGAATGGTATGAGGCGGGCATTGAACAGCAGGCGTTTGATCTGAACAATCCGCTGACAGGACAGCCGGGAGGGAGCATCCTGGGAGGTGAAAGCTGGATTTCATTTGATCAGGAGAACCTGGTTGTAGATACATTGAAACAGGAAGAAAACGGAGAACGCATCATACTTCGCTTCCATGAGTTTGAGGGCAGAAGATGCACTGTGAAAATCAGCAGCAGACTTCCGGTAAAACAATGGTGTGAGTGCAATCTGATGGAAGAAGAAACGGAATTTATGCAAGGCAGGATTCAGGTGGCGCTTAAGCCCTATGAGATAAAAACATTGATGTTGGATTTTTGATAAGATATGAGAAGGGGAGAAATAGATGAATTTTATATTTGATGAAAGGATTTCAAGGGAAGTACTGGAGAATTATCTGTCCCGCTGCGTAACTGCAGCGGGATTATTTGAAAGCGAAACTCTTGAAGATGATTTGCGTGCTGTAAAAGATATGGGCGTAAAGTTTCTGGGAAGGGCATCAGGAATCTGGTATATGCCGATGGAGGACGAGGAGCATTTTCGCCTTTCCGAAGAACTGGCAGAAAAGGTTCATGCGGTGGATCCGGAGATTATCCTTCAGGCCTGTGTATTTGAGTGGATTGTGGAACGGATGGAAGAGATCAAGATACCAGACTATGTGTTTAAAGCCTTTGACATGGAACCAAAAGACAGGAATTTCTGTCTGAAAAATGCATTATTTACCGATGAATCTTCAGGATTTATAAGCCCCAGGGAGGATCCGTGTAAAAATGGGGGGATTCCGGATCTGTCCCGCCGGGAAGCGCAGATGTGGTTCTATTACCGCGCCACCAGATACATTGACTGCGGCTATGAAGCTCTGCATATGGGGCAGATACATCTATACACGGCTCATGATCCGGGTATGGAAAAGACAGCACACCTTTTTGACATGATCCGTGAATATGCCAGAGTACATGGGAGACGGCACAAGGTACTTCTGGATGCGCATACCCATGGTGTAAATATCCGGGGCAAGTTATTGTTTGATTATCATGCTATGCCATTTACCAGGGTTCCCCTGCTTGAGGTTTCGGGGGAAAAACTGGTTCTGGTGAGAGAAGGTTATAGCGAAGGGGGAGAAAATCCCAACGGATGGCTGGCAGATGCCATGCCTTATCTGATGGAATATGATAACTGGGGTGGTTTAGTGGTGGATGTCCGGGATTCCCTTACAAGGGAAGAACTGGCATGGAAAGATTGGTGGGGATATGATCAGATTGCATGGTTTGCCAATCAGCCGGAGGAGAGCAGGAA
>CAMKHH010000056.1 GCA_946412445.1 uncultured Eubacterium sp. | reverse complement strand
GTTCTATTTTTGAAATTCAAACCATGAAAAGTCAAAGTTACTGCCTGGCAGGAATACAAAGCTTACCGTCTTCACTCCATATACCCGTTTTAACGGAAATGTCTGTTCTGTATTACTATGCCTGAATTCCAGCATCTGCTGTTCCTCGGCACCCTCTGATACAAATCTTACAATAATTGTATTCACTTCCAGAGGGGTACTGCCACATATAGTGATACTGCCTGTACCCTCCCCGCCAAAGTCCATCTCCTCAAATTCTATGGTAACATTGTTCCCAATCTTTTTTACCCTGTCTTTTTCCCGGAAATAGCTGTCCCCATAAATATGATCACATTCGGAAGCGGGCAGCTTCTGCCATGCGCGGTTGATTCTCATGAACCGGAATCCTTTCAGGTGAATCTTCTTTTCAACAACAAAGCATAGGCTGGTAACACCGCTCAGGCGTTTTTTCAGATGGTATGTTTCTTCCTGATATACATTCCAGACAGAAGGCTTCTGATAAATAAAATCACCGATCAAAGCGGCTTCCGGCTCTTCTGGCATCCCTTCATAAATCTTTATTTTGTATGGCTCATCCGTGAGTGCGAAAATAGGCAGGATAATTTCATCCGACCCATAGGAACCGAAATCAATATCATGAAAACCTACCTGGCTTTCACCATCTCTGGCTGTGGCGACACCATGGTCATTACCATTTCCGATTTCCCCTTTACTGTAATCATAAAGTCCCCCCGTTACAAGCTCATAAGGATTATGAAAAGCCTTTCCCAGACCGGTGATGGCGAACTCCAACTGTGAAATAATCCGGATTTTGTCTGTGCCACAGCGTGACATGCAGCGCAGGCGAAACTGTCCGTCACTTTTTGCGGTCACTTTTGCCTTCCCTCCATGCGCTTCCACGGAAGCAATTTGGGATGGAATTCCGGCATCGTCCACTACACTCCAGACCAGTTCCCTGTCCGTGGCATTTTCAGGGCAGATGGCAGCAGTTACTTCCGTAGATTTTTTACCTTCATAAAGATGTATCCCCTTACTGCTTAAAAGACGTATATTTCTCACCGGAATTTCCTGCTTCTCTTCCCCGATATCAGGGTCTGCCAGGTATGCCAGCGGACTGCTCCCTTTCGTAACTTTGCCCGCCATGACCGGTACGTTCAGATAAGCACTGGGTAATCCGGGAGATTCCACCGTAATTTTTAATTTACCTGGGACAGCATCTGCTTTACATACTGCCAGAAGCTTTCCGCTAAAGAGCTTTCTGCTGTAAGTTTTATACCCGTCCGATTCCGTACTGTCACCATTATCCATGCCCACCAGGCTTCCGGATCCTTCCACCCGGATATGAATCCGGTTATTTGCATTCTCCACAGGATATCCCTCTTTATCCTTCATGGAAATCTCCAAAAACAGCAGCTCCTGACCATCAGCTTTCAGCTGATTTATGTCTGTGTCAAGACAGATACGCGCCGCCTCACCAAAGGAGTGGCGCACCTCCTGTGCCACCACCGTGCCATCCTCATCACAGGCAATCGCTTTGATTTCTCCTTTTACATAAGGCAGCTGCCAGTGCCCCACCAGCTGCTCTCCCTTTTTATGGTCGATAAAGCAGGAGCCCTGGCTTTTTCCATTAAGAAACAACTCCACCACGGGGGCATTGGAGCATACTCTGATATCGATGAGCTGTTCTTCATTAAAATCCCAGTATGGAAATATATGAACCATGGGCTTCTTCCTGTAATCCGTCCATTCCGCCTGAAAGATATAATAAGAATCTTTCGGAAAGCCTGCCGTGTCTGCCTGTCCAAAATAAGAATTTCTGGTATGATATGGAGTTGGTTCTCCAATATAGTCAAATCCGGTCCACACGAACTGGCCGCAGGAAAACGGATGATCGCGTTCCGCTATAATGCAGGCCTCTGTCGACCTTGCTCCCCAGCTTGTAGTGGAATTTCCAAGCGCAGAACACTGCTCATCCACATCCGCCAATACGGACTGCTGATAAGGAAAATGATAGATGCCCCTGCTTTGAACTGTGGAGCCTGTCTCGCTCCCATATATGATCCAGTCCGGATGCTCCTGATGATGAAGCTCATAGTACTTATCCCCATAATTATATCCGGCAAGCTTTACTATGTCTGCGCACTTCCGGGCATTCTCCCAGGGCATATAGTTCGATCCTATGGTAACGGCTCCATTTCCCCGGGAATCATACTTTCTTACCTCATCTGTCAATATTCTGGTCCACGCACAGCCCCTTTCACTTACATGTGTATCATAGATTTCATTTCCGATACTCCACATAATTAAGCTGGGATGATTCCGGTCCCTGCGCACCCAGCTGGCCACATCTTTTGTATACCACCTGGTGAAAAAGCGGGCATAATCATAGGTGTTTTTGGGAGACTCCCACATATCAAAAGCCTCCGATACAATCAGAATCCCCATCTCATCAGCCAGCTCCATGACATCCTGGGAAGGCATGTTATGAGATAAACGTACCGCATTGACCCCCATGTCACGAAGTATTCGGAATTTTCTTCTCATAGCCTGGGGGTGATAGGTAGCACCCAGACAGCCCAAATCATGATGCTCACATACGCCGTTCAGTTTTAATTTTCTTCCGTTCAGTAAAAATCCCTGTTCCGGTGAAAAATGGATGGTTCTGAACCCTACAGTCAGTTCCTCCACCTGAAGGATACGTCCATAACACTTTAAGCTTACCTTTAGTCTGTAGCAATCCGGGTGCCCGACATCCCAGATCTTCGGGTGGTCGATTATGGTATCGAACAGGAACCTGACAGAATCATTTTCCTGTGGATATAGCCTTTCCGCCATCTCATCTCCCAAAAGTATCTTCCACTCACTGGTGCCCGCTTCGGCAATTTCATAGATAAGCTGGCAATCAGTTCCCTCCACTTCTGTCTCTATCGATACTTTCCATCTGTTTTGCCCAATTTCCTGCCCATGGAAGTAAATTCCATCAGACACAATATGACACTGATGTACTGTTTTAATCCATACATCCCTGTAGATGCCTGCTCCCGAATACCAGCGGCTGTTGGGGGTCTGATAGTCCACTGAAACCTTAATTTCATTCTCACCTTCTCCAAGCCAGGGCGTCATCTCAATTTCAAATGCTGAATATCCATATTTCCACGCACCGGCCTTTTTGTCATTCACATAGATGGTACTATCCATGTAAATTCCGTCAAACCGCAGAAATACCCGCTGGTCTTCCTCTGGCTTCCAGTAAAAAGTCTTTCGGTACCAGCCTGTTCCATCCTCATAAAGATGCTCCGTGTCATAAATCAGCCAGTCATGTGGAAGCCCTACAGGGAGAAATGCCTCCCTTCTTTGATTGATTGCTTCCAGATCTGTGTGAAGTGGCTGTTTACTAAATTCCCAACCGTCATTAAATAACTGCATGCCATAGGCTCCTTTCTGTCTATTCAGGTTAAATCTATCTTAACTGCAAGGTAAACGGGCCTGCACTAAGCCCGCTTTTATCACATAGTAAACCTCCGCACGGTGCAGCAGACCAGGCATACCGTACCCAGCACGGTTCGTTTACCTCCGGGCAGGTGATCCACACCTCATTTTCCCGTACTGCCGCATAAGCCTGATGAAATTTCTGATCCACTCCTGCCAGTTCAAATTCCCCGGGATTTTTTCCATCCAAGGTCCCAAGTCCTTTTTGATTTCCTGTGTCAAACTGTAGGATAATCTGATTCCCTTGCTGTATCCATCCATGTACCTGAGGCGCCCTCCAGTCCAAGTCTTCTCCATATATCATTCCCCGAATGGCCAGACTGGCTCGATAAGCGATCGTCTTTTTATCCAGTGGATGAAGGTCATTTACCTCTCCTAAATCCAGATTACAGGTGACAGCGGTATCAGGCAGCTCCGCTGCTCTGCTCTGTGCTTCCCGAATTCGGGGCCACGCATCCCCACCCGCAATATCCACACCACAGCTGGGAAGCTGTACGATTACAAAAGGCAGTGTTTCCTGCATCCACTGACTTCTCCAATCCATAATCATGCTATTCAACAGTGCTTCGTAAGCATCGGGATTCCTGTCGTTGGATTCTCCCTGGTACCATATGATTCCCCGTACCACATAGGAGAGACAGGGGGCTGTCATGCCCTGGAATAGTCCGGTGGGTCCGCGGTTGACAGCCCTTTGCTCCGGCCCTGGTCCCGTAACCGCGCTTATCCTATATTCCCAATCTCCATCCAGACAAATCCGACCTTGTTCCGTCATGATCTCGTAAGGCTTTCCAGGTGTAATCCTTCCTTTTCCGTTTCTGCAGATCAGCCGAATCGCAATCTGATTTTCTCCCTCCATCAGAAGCCCTTCCGGAATTTCATACCGTCTGGGCGGATAACAGTACCCTGTCTCCCCGACCAGCACGCCGTTGATATAGATTCGGTCGCTGTCGGTCAGGGTGCCAAATCTCAGAAGGCCCCGGGTGCCCTTCATCTTAGAAGAAATCTGAAAGGTTTTTCTAAGCCGGATACATCCGCAGAAATCAGGCAGTCCGGCTTCGGAAAGGCTGCCCGGCAGGTTTATAGGTGTCCAGGAAGCCTTCTGTTTCAGATATTTTTTCTCCTGGATTTCTATCTCCTTCTGCCAGTCTTTCTCGGCTTTTTCATACTGTTCCGCCAGATTCTTTTGAACCTTCACATCCTGGAGTTTCCATCTGTTTTCAAGCAATTCGGGCCACTTTGAAATTCCTTCCCTGCTCATCCATGCTTCGATCGGAGTACCGCCCAGACTTAAATTAATAATTCCTACAGGCACTTTCCTGCTCTCATAAAGATACTTTCCCAAAAAGTAAGATACAGCAGAGACTTCTTCCAGATTTTCTCTTCGGCAGCTCCTCCACTCAGCATTCAGATGATCCTCCAGAGGATTGCTAAAGTCATAATGCTCCATTACCTTATACAGGTGTACGTCTTGCGCTCCCTGTCCTGAAAATTCTTCCGGAAAACGTTCCCACACCCTGCGCATAGGCAGTTCCATATTCGATTGCCCCGCGCATACGAAAACTTCGCCAACATATACCGGTGATCTGTGGATTTTCTGCCCCATCTGGCATGTCACTTCCATAGTATAAGGGCCACCGGAGGGCAGATTTTGAAAAATGACTTCAAATCGCTCATCTAAACCCACAACTGCTCTTTGACTCCTTCCGGCCAGAGTGACACTTATCTCCTGCTCTTTTGGCCCCCAACCCCAGATTCTGGTCTTTTCTCCCTGCTGCAGTACACATCCATCACTCAGAATTCTGGGAAGGCTCAGTCTTCTGCTCATAATTTTATCCTCCTTTTGACTCCTGATACCATCATAGCTTTGTTTTCAATTTCATTCAGCACGATTCTTGCCCTGTTCTATGCACTTTTTGCGTTCCTTTACATCATACTTTGGTATACAAAAAAAGGGGCTGCGTATCAACTGATCAATACCAGTTAATGCGTCAGCCCCTTTGAGCCCCCACCCTTTGGGGGAGGCACATGCTGCAACACTTTATTTCTGAATCCACTGGGTGAGCATCCGTTTACAGACTTAAATGTCCGGTTAAAGGCACTTAAGGACGAAAATCCGGAATTCATAGCCACATCTGTTATACTGAGTTCCGTAGAGTACAAAAGCTCCTCTGCACGCTTCACTCTCTTGGAATTCAAATATTCGTAGAAAGTCATATTCATAAATTGTTTGAAGATTCTTGTGAAATGAAACTTGGAAAATCCACTGATATTAGCTGTTTCTTCCAATGTCAGATTCTCCTGATAATGGCGGTTGATATAATTACAGGCATTCATGATCACTTCCAGATACTCTTTCTGTTTTACGACCTGGCCTTTAACACCTTCATCACCCTTTATTATCTCCCGTGCGGTGGCTTCCCTGCCAAGCTTTACGAAAATCTCAATCATCATCGCATAGATGCTGGCCTCGCGGAAGGTCTTTCTTTCATCATATTCATGGATAATCCGATTCATCCTGTCATGAACAAATTCATACAACTCTGTTTTATCTGTTTTTCGGAGTAACAGCAGCGGCGGCAGTAAAGACAGCAGCGTTTCCATCTCCTTTAATGTATAAAGAAGTGCTGCATCAAACTGCAGGATAATACGTTCCCCTGTAGGGGGGGCTTTCAGAGCATGCAGAATGCCGGAATTTATCAGTGCGATATCCCCTGTTTCCAGATGATAGCCGTTTTCCCCTACAAGAACCCAATATTCCGAGCTTAAAGGCATAATGATTTCGACTCCGGTATGCCAGTGTTCCGGATAATCTTCATAATCCACATTATGATACAACCGCAGCCCAAGAGAATCCTCAAAATTAATTGTTTCATGTAAACCATTCAAAATTTCTATCATATGATTTTATTCTTCACCCAGGAACATCTTTTTATACTCGGGTGTTCCATCCAGAGTAGCAAAGTAATCTCTTGGAGTTTCTGCACGCCGTATAAGCTCAAAGCTGCCATCCTCCTTCAAAAGGACTTCCGCAGATTTCAATTTGCCATTGTAATTGTATCCCATGGAATAGCCATGGGCGCCCGTATCGTGGATAACAAGGAAATCTCCTATGTCAATTTTCGGAAGCATACGGTCAACGGCAAACTTGTCATTGTTCTCGCATAGCGATCCGGTCAGGTCATACATGTGGTCACACGGCTGATTTTCTTTTCCTATAACTGTAACGTGGTGATAAGCTCCATACATGGCGGGTCTCATCAGATCCACCGCACAGGCATCACAACCGATATATTCTTTATAGATATGTTTTTCATGAATGGCCTTCGTAACCAGACAGCCGTAGGGTCCCATCATAAAGCGGCCCATCTCGGTATATATCTCCAAATCTCCCATTCCGGCCGGAACCAGCACTTCGTCATATACCTTATGAACACCCTCACCGATTATACGAATATCGTTAGACTCGTCCTCAGGTCTGTATGGAATGCCAACTCCCCCCGACAGATTGATAAACTTAATATGACAGCCCGTCTCTTTTTGCAGTTTTACAGCAAGTTCAAAGAGCACTTTTGCCAGCATCGGATAGTATTCATTGGTTACGGTGTTC
>CAMKHH010000055.1 GCA_946412445.1 uncultured Eubacterium sp. | reverse complement strand
TTCACCGGATTGTGGAGAAACAGAGCCGGGATGGCGTATATATTATCATAATAGGCAACGATACACATCCGGAAGTAGAAGGAATCAAGGGGTGGTGTTGTGGGCCGGTTTCAGTTGTCGAAGATATGGAAGACCTGGAAAAACTACCGGATTTAAGTGGGAGAAAGGTTTGTATCGTATCACAGACGACATTTAATTACAACAAATTTCAAGAATTAGTTGAAAAATTCTCGAAAAAGAGGTATGATATTAGTGTTTTAAATACTATCTGTAATGCTACAGAAGAAAGACAGACGGAAGCAAGGAAGATAGCAGAGCGGGTTGATGCCATGATTGTCATCGGAGGAAAGCACAGCTCCAATACCCAGAAGCTATATGAAATTTGCAAGAAAGAATGTAAAAATACTTACTTTATAGAGACACTCGTTGATTTGGATTCAAAGCCTTTTCAATCATTTCGTCACGTAGGTATTACAGCAGGGGCTTCCACCCCAAATAAAATAATTGAGGAGGTTCAAAAAGATATGTCAGAATTAAGTTTTGAACAAATGTTGGATGAGTCATTTAAAACAATCAGAAATGGAGAGGTAGTAGAAGGTACTGTCATCGACGTTAAAGAAAATGAGATTATCCTTAATATCGGATATAAGGCCGATGGAATTCTTACAAAGAATGAGTATTCCAATGACCAGAGCATTGACCTCAAAGATGTTGCAAAACCTGGCGATAAGATGGAAGTTAAGATACTTAAGGTGAATGACGGTGACGGACAGGTTCTCCTGACCTATAAGAGACTCGCCGCTGAGAAAGGCAATAAGCGGCTGGAAGAAGCATTTGAAAATCACGAAGTATTGAAAGCGAAAGTCACTCAGGTGCTGAATGGCGGTTTGAGCGTTGTAATTGATGAGGCAAGGATTTTTATTCCTGCAAGCCTGGTATCAGATTCCTATGAAAAGGATCTCACAAAATACGCAGATCAGGAGATTGAATTTGTAATCACAGAGTTCAATCCCAGAAGAAGACGGATTATCGGTGATAGAAAACAGCTGATTGTAGCTGAAAAAGAAAAGCTTCAGGAAGAACTGTTTGCAAGAATCCATCCAGGGGATATTGTGGAGGGTACAATTAAGAATGTTACGGACTTCGGCGCATTTATTGATTTGGGCGGTGCTGACGGACTTCTTCATATCTCTGAGATGTCCTGGGGTCGTGTGGATAATCCTAAAAAAGTATTTAAGGTTGGAGAATCCATCAAAGTATTAATTAAGGACATTAACGGAAGTAAAATTGCCCTCAGCCTGAAGTTTGAAGATGAAAATCCATGGCTGACAGCGGCTGACAAATATGCGGCAGGCAATGTAGTAGAAGGAAAAGTGGCTCGTATGACTGACTTTGGCGCTTTTGTGGAACTGGAGCCGGGTGTAGATGCACTCCTTCATGTATCTCAGATTTCTCATGAGCATGTTGAGAAACCTTCCGATGCATTGTCAGTAGGTCAGATTATTACTGCAAAGATAGTTGATTTCAATGGTGAGGAAAAGAAGATTTCTCTTAGTATGAAAGCTCTTGAGTCATTACCGGAAGAAGAAAATGAATTTTATTAATTATTAATGCAAGAAAAGCTGCAGGTACTCATTGGTTTTGCTGATGAGTGCCTGTCTTTGCGTTACAGGATATATTTTACAGCTCGGATAAATAATCACAAGCATATATATAAAGACTTTGCATATCTTGCAGAAGGGATTCCTGATATGCAAAATATGCAGGCTTTGATTTATATGCTTCAAAAAAGACAGGCTTGAATCGTTCTTTAAGCTGCGGAAGGAAGAGCCCTTGTGTTTTCTGGTAGCAGTTAGCGGCCTTTGCTTTCACTCTGTGTGCACGATCCACGAAAGCACCTATACTTTTATGTATTGCCTGATCTTCTAAAGGCAGATAGTAATAATTTTTATAATCCGGGAAAAAATGCTTCATCGTTCCTCTGTGTCCGAAGATTTGAAGGATTCCCCGGGTTTCTGTCATCTGAAGTGAAAAGCACAGGTTGGAAACAGATACGGGATTTGGGACTGCCGCCTTAAGATCCAGTGTCAATGTAAGCGTACAGCCGCTTAGAGCGGTGCTGCTGATTGTGAAATTGCCTTCACGTATACGTTCGTAGCTTAAGATGGAGAGAAGCTGCACAAGTCCTTCCGTATCATCACGGTTATGCTGCAGAAGTATGGAAAGCAGAGCGGTGTCTTTTGTTTCCAGATAATCCTCATATACCTGTATCAATTCACCGCCGGTACTGGTATCTGTACGTGAAATCCTGAGAAAACGTTCCACGTCCTTCTGTTTTACGGAGGTGAGACCGAACAGGTTTTGAAATGGCTTTGCCTTTCTGTAGAGATCCAGACTGTTCAAAGAAGTCAGTGGACTTTTCTGCTGGTAAAAATTATATTTATGTTGAAGGTATGGAATATCAAATCCATTTCCATTGTAATGTACCATACAGCTTCTTCCCTGACAGATAGAGGCAAATTCTGTAAGGAGTAAAGGTTCTTCTGCGGGACGGTCCAAAAACCACTGCTGTAAAAACCAATGGTTTTCCTCATAATAGATTACTCCGATCAGGTAAAGGTGTGACCTTTTCCAGTATAAACCGGTCGTTTCAATGTCAAAGAAAATAGAATGTTTCTGTTCTTCAAGAAATTGAAGGACTGTTTTGTTATGTATATTCAGTTGAATTTTTTCGGTAATCATGGTATCAGCCTCCTTATTATGGTATAATATCATATCCTTAAATAAAAATAAAGAAAAGAGGAGAAGGTACGTATGTTAAGCAGCCGTATGTTGGACTGGAATCTGCTGGGTTTTGATTTTTATCACATTTTAAATTGGTTTTGGATCTACAGTTTTATAGGATGGATATGGGAAAGCAGTTTTATATCCCTGAAAAGTCATAAGTTGGTCAATCGAGGTTTTGTATCAGGTCCTGTGTTGACCATATACGGATGCGGCGCGGTGTCTGTATATCTTTTTTTAAAGCCTTTCGACTATAGTTTTATAGCCTTGTATTTTGGAGGGGCAGTGGTCGCCACTGTGCTGGAATATGTTACAGGGACTCTGATGGAAGCTATTTTCCATACAAATTGGTGGGATTACAGTGACAAAAAATTCAACTTCCAGGGAAAAATCTGCCTTGAAAGTTCCATTGCCTGGGGATTTTTTACATTGATTCTGTTTTATATGCTTCAGCCTATTGTAGATTGGATTGTAAGTTTGTACCCCAGGAGATATGGAGAGGCGGCAATCAATTTGATAACCATGGTGTATTGTGTGGATTTTGGGATGTCATCATTTGTGGCATTCCAAATCAAAGACAAACTTGCTAACTTGGATAAAACCTGGGATGAGTTTCTGGAATATCTTCAGAATTCCCGGCTGGCAGAAATGGCAGCTGCGGTGAAAAGCAGGACTACAGCGCTATATCATGAAACTTCTGCTGAGCGGATTTTAGCCTACTTTGAAGATCGCAAGGAGCGTCTTTCAGACTATCTGGACAGATTTATCGATGAGAGTTCGGATAAGAAGGAATTCTTACTTGAACGAAAAGATGATTATTTGGAAAAATTTGACCATTTTATAAATACACTTGCAAAGAATCAAAAATCTCTGGACAGAATTACAAAGCGGTATATAAAAGCTTACCCCCATCTGGGGCTCAGTAAGCGGTTTAAAAGACGGGAAAAAGAAGATTCTGAGAAATAGTATTATTATCTGGAAGGAGATAAAGGAATGGGTTTATTTACTTTTCGTGGCGGCATCCATCTATATGATGGGAAAGAGCTTACGAAGAGCTGTGCTGTCAAAACTATGAAAGCAGGCGATCATCTGTATTATTCGCTGGCACAGCAGATCGGAAACCTGTCTGTACCGCTGGTTCATAAGGGAGATCATATATTGCGCGGACAGATGATTGCAAAAGCGGGAGGCTATGTATCCGCATCGTTACATGCATCCGTGTCTGGTACCGTCGTTGGAATACAGAAGATGTGGATGCCATCCGGAACCAGTGCAGATTGTATTGCGGTTGCCAATGATAAACTTATGGAAGAGGTGGAGTATCATCCGGCAGAAGATTTTAATACCTTGAACAAAGAAGAAATTCTGAGCCGTATTCGGGATGCAGGAATCGTCGGAATGGGTGGAGCAGGCTTCCCCACACATGTAAAGCTGTCACCTGAGAATCCGGAAAGAATTGAGTACATATTGGTAAATGGAGCAGAATGTGAGCCGTATCTGACCAGCGATTACAGAAGAATGCTGGAGGAACCGGAGAAGATTGTAGCAGGACTCCGCATAATTCTAAAACTTTTCCCAAAAGCCAAGGGCTATATCTGCATTGAAGACGATAAGATGGACTGCGCCAGGATACTGGAACCTTTATGCAAAAAAGCCAATCTGGAAGTGAAGCTTCTGCGCACGAAATATCCGCAGGGCGCAGAGCGAATGCTGATTCATGCCGTTACGGGAAGGAAAATTAATTCATCCATGCTTCCGGCCGATGTAGGATGTATCGTAGATAATGTAGATACTGTTGTGGCTGTGGAAGAGGCGGTTTTACAGGGAAAACCGGTCTTGGAAAGACATATAACAGTAACAGGAGATGCTGTAAAAACACCACAGAATTTCCGTGTACCCTTAGGTATGCTGATGGAAGAGGTTGTAGAGCAGGCAGGCGGATTTACAGGGAATCCGGAAAAGATAATTGCCGGAGGTCCTATGATGGGCAATGCGGTATTTACGCTGAATGTTCCAGTAGTGAAAACATCTTCGGCTATTGTTGCCTGCAAAAAAGATCAGGTTGTGGAGAATGCACCCTCCGCCTGTATAAATTGCGGCAGATGTGTGGCGGCTTGTCCTGGACAGATCATTCCCGCCCGGCTCGCAGCATTTTCGGATCGCGGGGATGAAGAGAATTTTTTGAAATATCATGGTATGGAATGCTGTGAATGTGGATGCTGCAGCTATGTCTGTCCCGCGAAGCGCCAGCTGACACAGTCCATACGGTCGATGAGAAAACTATTGCTTCCGAAGCAGAAGAAAGGTAAGGGCTGAATACTATGAGTGATTTATTCCATGTTTCTTCTTCACCACATGTCAGGTCTGAAGTCAGAACAGATATAATCATGTTTCTGGTTCTGCTTGCTTTAATGCCCTCATCTGTTATGGGAATTTATCTTTTTGGAGTTCCGGCACTTAAAATCATAATCCTGTCGGTGGGAACTTGTGTACTGACAGAGCTTCTCTATGAACGACTGATGCATAAACCAAATACTATTGGGGATGGAAGTGCCATGGTTACCGGACTCTTACTTGCTCTGAATTTATCTGCAGCCGTACCGTGGTGGATTCCGGTCATCGGAGGAGTGTTTGCAATTCTGATTGTGAAGCAGGTATTTGGAGGTCTGGGACAAAATTTCATGAATCCTGCGCTTGCGGCAAGGTGTTTTTTGTTAATCTCTTTTCCGGCAAAGATGACAGACTTTTCAGTCAGTGAGAGGACGGCAGGGAAGGTTGTGGATGCAATATCCGCTGCAACACAGGCTGTGGATACTGTATCTTCTGCGACACCGCTTGCAGCGATACGTTCGGGAGGTTCGTATGATCTGCTCAGCATGTTTTTAGGCAATACAAGAGGCACAATAGGAGAAACCTCAGTTCTTCTTCTGCTGCTTGGGGGTATCTTTCTTGTTGCTGTCAGGGTTATTGATCTGCGTATTCCGTTTACATATCTGGGTACTTTTGCTCTGCTTTATCTGATATTCGGCGGTTTTGATTTGCCGCTTGTGGCCGCAGAGCTTTGCGGTGGGGGACTGATGCTGGGAGCTTGGTTCATGGCTACGGATTATGTAACAAGGCCAATTACTATAAAAGGTCAGTATGTCTTTGGGATCCTTTTGGGAGTCTTGACGGCTATATTCAGAAGATTTGGCGCTTCGGCAGAAGGTGTCTCGTTTGCAATTATACTTTCGAATGTTTGTGTACCGGTCATTGAGCGCTTTACCCTTCCATCCGGCTTTGGGGTTCAAAAGCAGAAAGGGGAAAAGGTAATATGAAAAAAATTCTCAAAGATGCTTTGGCTTTGACAATTATTACCGTAATCATCGGATTATCTCTTGGTGTAGTTTACGAAGTGACGAAGGCGCCAATCGCAAAGCAGGAGGAGAAAACCAGAACAGATGCATGGGAAGAGGTATCCCCAAATGCCGCCAGCTTTAAAAATCTGGATATCTCCGGGCAGGAGAAAGCAATCAGGAAAGCTCTGGATGCTGCCGGTTTTCAGTCGGAAACTATTGATGGAGCAGTAAAAGCTTATGACGAATCCGGGAATCCGGCAGGTTATGTGATTACGGTGACTTCGAAAGAAGGCTATAAAGGAGATATCCAGCTCACCATGGGTGTTGATGAAGACGGAACCACCAGTGGTATCTCATTTATTCAGATAGATGAGACGGCAGGACTTGGGATGAATGCCAATACAAAAGACTTTAAGGACCAGTTTAAAGACAAACAGGTGACATCCTTTCACTACAGTAAGACAACGTCCCAGTCGGAAGATGAAATAGATGCCATCAGTGGTGCAACAATTACCACGAATGCAGTTACCAGTGGAGTAAATGCAGGCTTGACCGTATTTCAGTTAATAAAAGAAGGAGGTTTGGAATTTTGAAGATAAACTCACCTGCTGAGCGTCTGTATAACGGTATAATTAAAGAAAATCCTACCTTCGTCATGATGATCGGGATGTGCCCCACACTGGCGGTAACCACTTCAGCTTCAAATGGTATCGGTATGGGTCTGACAACGACCGTAATACTCATAGCCTCCAATCTGATGATTTCCATGCTGCGAAAAGTCATTCCTGACAGTGTTCGTATGCCGGCCTATATCGTTGTTATAGCCTCTTTTGTAACAATTGTGGAATTTCTTCTGAAGGCATATCTGCCGGGACTATACAGTGCGCTGGGTCTGTACATACCTTTAATCGTCGTAAATTGCATTATCATGGGCCGGGCGGAGGCATATGCCGGAAAAAATCCGATCCTTCCGTCCCTCTTTGATGGGCTTGGAATGGGACTGGGA
>CAMKHH010000054.1 GCA_946412445.1 uncultured Eubacterium sp. | reverse complement strand
AAAAACATAGCAAAATCTTTTTCAATTTAGTCTTGACATATTACCAGAATGCTTTTTCTGTCTGCGTTCAATTTTGTAACAGTATTGCGCAGGTTTCGGGGATTTACGACTTTTTCCCTCACATTTCTGCTTTTTTTTCATATGATATGGTAAGAGATCATTCATAAGGGTCTCTTGCTCATAGTTCATCCTTCCTATGTGAATAACGAACTCTCCATAGGGTGCAAGGCGGCTTCGCCTTATGGAAAGAAAATAGGGAACAGCTCGTGTATATTCCATGGCTGTTCCCTGTTTTCAAACACGTTCTAAAGTGGCAACTGCTTTTTCATTATATTGGGAGGAAATGATGCCCCCATCTGACAGACGGGAATAGATTCCTTTAAATGCCCCATTATATACAAAAAGTCCTGACATATTGGTATAAGATTTAAACGCAGCCTCCTGATCCGGAAAATAGATATTTTCCGTCTGATACGGGGGACAATATTCCTGATAAATATACCCTTTGTTAAAATGGCGTGTCACAATTTCTGTCCAGTCATCGGCGTTATAATCAATGCCGGCAAAGACACCCCTGGAGGCATAAGAGTCCAGTGGTTTGATAATCCATCTGTCTTTTTCAGAGGTAATCTGTTCCAAAGTACAGTATCTGTCATCCATGAGATTGGTATAGGGAACGTGTTCATTGACAAACAGCTGCTCCTCCTTTGTCAAAAGATGCAGTGTAGGTTCTTCACGCAATATTTTAAACAGCCATTTATTATGGATGATTTGCGTACAGAAGGAGCCGATGGTGCATACATCCTGATTTTTAACGGCCTTTATGAAGTCCTGTACCTCATCGTAATGTTCCATAACATCTGTGGTTACTGCCCGGCGGTAAATGGCATCCACAGGATGGCCTGAAGGGGAATAAAGTACATGATTCTTATACTTCATCTCTGTAATTTCACAAATTTCACATTCACATCCATATTTTTGAAAACGTCTTTGAAATTCTTCGAATTCTGTGATGGAACAATGTTCGAGAAAATCAACAATCGCGATATAAGGCTTTCCGAGTTTTTTCTTCTCGTAAGTATCATACAGTGATAAAAAAGTTTCCACCCATGTGTCAAATAATTCAAACTGTATGAATTTGTATTTTTCTTTCATATGCTTGTGAGCAATATTAAACTCCAGAGCCTGATTCAATACGAAATCTTCGTTCATAGCACTGGTTCCATCGGTGTTGATTTCACAAAATTTGAAAGAGTGGGTTTCTTCATTAAAGAAAATGTCAAATCTCGCAATAGGCAGAACACTGTCATATAAATTGGGAACCAGCATCAATTCCTCTAATTCTCTGGAAAATGGAAACAGCTTTCTGTATTCCGGATTATTCAGATACTCCTGGATGACCTTTGTAAATATGCGATAGGTAATCCTGACAATATTCTCATAGATTTGAATTGTATCTTTCGTAAAAACTTTAGGAACATGCAGTGTGTGAACACAACGCCCGTGATATGCAACGGAAGAGTGCTCCAGGAAGTCCCGCACGGCAAGAGCCGATGCGCGGTTTTCTTCAAAATGTTCTGATATATAAGATTGATATTCTTCTTGTATTGCTTTCATACTTAACTACTCCATTCCAGAATTACTTTTGGTTCTGCCACTCTTTGGCCAGAGTTGTTCGGTGCTTTAAAAGCCTTCGAAAAGGGAGAAGGCACATACCTTCACCATCCTCCAGGTGCTCCTCCGCCAGATTCAAAAGCTCTTCTATAAATTTAACAGCCGGCTGCCCATAAATCTTACCCTGATATCCATACCTTTGAAGGGATTTCTCTGATTCCCGTATGTCTCCGATGGTTACCGGGTATCTCTGCAGCAGCCCCTTCGTAACATCTTTACAAAAAAAGAGTCCCTTGATAAGTGCCAGATATGCCATCATATATTCGAATGGCATACTGTCTGCCCCGCGGATTTCCACATAATGCTTTACCCTGACATCCAAAAATGTCATGGATAGGATATGATCCAGATCTTCTGCATCAATCAGCCTGTCTTTCCAGATATCACAGACCCTCTGATTTCCGGTATAGACGGAGCCTTCCGGAGTGGGAACAAAAATCAGAGGAAGATTCCATAAATACTCCGCATATGTGTGAAATCCAAAATCATCATCAAATAACCCGTCCAAGATCCCACAGCGTTTAGAATCTACATGATTCCATATCTCTGTCCGCGCCAGGTGATCCGGGTAGGGCAGTCCTTCGAACACAGGCGTATTGTCTGATAAAAGCTTCAATGCCGGCATTACCAGATAGGCGGTCCGATACTTGCGTACAAAATCCTGTTCGCAGCAATAATCAATAGATACTTGTGTGGCGGCCGTACCACGCATCATATTTCTGCCTCTCGTACCTGAGGTCTTAAAGTAATCATCCATATACTGATATCTTTGCTTGGGAATCAGTGGCAAATCATCCACCTTGCTTTTGGGCTGATATCCTATAGTAAGTAATTCGTAATCTTCAGCTTCCAGAAGCGGTTCGATGATCTGTAGAAAACTCTGATAGATTTTCATGATGACACGTATGCTTTCCTTTGGTACAATGCTGACTTCGAATTGTGCTGCCGGTTCAAGGCTGACGGAATAATCCAGATTGTATAAGCCAAGAAGGGTTTCATCTTCATAATAATAATGTGGAAATACTGCTTTCAGCTTCTGCAGTATCCATCCAATGCCATGCTCTTCATAATAAGTAACTGCTTCTCTGGTTTTACGATGTACAATAATATGCTCGATTTCCATCCCGAGTTTCTGTACACAATTCAACTTACATCCTTCACGGAAATGCTGTTCCAGAATCTCCAGATTCTGTAGTTTATAATCGTTATCCACGGAATAATACCTTTCTTCTTTTTAAAAAAATAGTTGAAATTTTTGAAATACTATTGTATAATACACATTGTGTCTTACACAAGCCGAAATAGCTCAGTTGGTAGAGCACTTCACTCGTAATGAAGGGGTCGTCAGTTCGAGTCTGATTTTCGGCTTTATATACCAAAGTATGCGAGGGAATCTGCCAGTGGCAGGTTTTCTGCATTTTATCAGTAAACATTCATGTTTACTGATTTTTTTCAACCCAGATATAATATATCATAGTTGGAATAATTTATCAAATCCAAATCCATTTAATAAAGAAGGGAAAAGAATTATGGCAGAAATTATGATTCCGCAGGGCTATGCATCCGCATTGAATCTGCATGAGACACAAGTTGCGATAAAAACAGTAAAGGATTTTTTTCAACAGGAGTTAGTGAAGCGTTTGAATCTTTTGAGGGTTACTGCGCCACTATTCGTCCGTCCTGAGACCGGGCTGAACGATAATCTGAACGGGGTAGAGCGCCCGGTAGGGTTTGATATCAAAGATTCGGACCATACATATGCGGAAATTGTCCATTCACTTGCAAAATGGAAGCGTTTTGCACTGAAAAAATATGGATTCAAATCCGGAGAAGGGTTATATACCGATATGAATGCAATCCGGCGGGATGAGGATACGGATAATATTCACTCAATCTACGTGGACCAGTGGGACTGGGAAAAAATTCTGTCCTCTGAAGAACGCACGGAGGTGACTTTAAGGGATACGGTAAGAGCAATCTACAAGGCATTAAAGCATACCGAAAAGTATATGTCCATTCAGTATGATTACATCAATGAATTTCTTCCCAAAGATATATTCTTCATCACATCCCAGGAACTGGAGGATCGTTATCCAAAGCTGTCTCCAAAGGAGAGAGAGTATGAGATCGTCAGGGAAAAAGGTGCGGTTTTTCTGATGCAGATTGGGGGCAGACTGGCTTCCGGGGAACCACATGACGGGCGGGCGCCGGACTATGATGACTGGAAGCTGAATGGTGACATTATCATATATTATCCCGTTTTGGATATTGCTCTGGAAATTTCATCCATGGGAATCCGGGTGGATGCGAAGAGTCTTCAGGAGCAGCTGGAAACAAGCGGCTGCCAGGACCGCGCAAAACTGGATTTTCAGAAAGCGGTTCTGGAAGGAACCCTGCCTCTGACAATCGGAGGTGGAATCGGACAGTCCAGAATCTGTATGTTTTTTCTGAGAAAAGCTCATATCGGGGAAGTTCAGTGTTCCATATGGCCGGAGGAAACCCTGGCAATGACTGAAGCCCATGGTGTTCAGCTGCTATAGCAAGAATTTATTCTACTTTATTGATAAAAGTTTCTCTCTGTGCTATACTTAAAAAGGTACTGGAAGGGGGGATATATTTTGCATCAGGAACTTAAAGTTTATGTCCCGGTGGCGGAATTTCTGGGGAAGGCTTTAGGCAGCCAGTATGAAGTTGTGCTCCATGATTTTACAGACCCGGAGCATGCGATTGTGTCCATTGCCAATGGACATTTAAGCGGAAGGCAGGTAGGCTCTCCGATGACGAACCTTGCCATGAAGATGCTGCAGGATGATGTAGCACAGCAGGGCAATGGAAAAACTTATATTGTACAGCACGAAGCCAGTGGGAAGGACGGTACACCATTTTCTTCCTCTACGATGCTGCTCCGGGATAATTCCGGAAAAGCGGTAGGTGCGCTATGCATTAATTTTAATGTTAAAGCGTTTCTGGGACTGCAGGAGTTTATTGAAAGCGTTGGACTGGGAGAGAATAAGCCGGCCAATCAGCCTGGAGCAAAGCATTATGAGGGCGAAATCCTGTCAGATGCCGGAAGCAGTGCTCTGGAAAGTGTGTATCACACGGTGATGGATAAACGTTTGAATATCGATACTTCTTCTCAGCAGATGAAGCAGGATATTATTAACGAATTCTATACCGAAGGTGCATTTTTATTGAAGGGCAGTGTATCATATATCGCTGAAAAACTGGCGATGAGTGAGCCGACAGTATACCGATATCTGGCAAAAGCCAAACACGAATTGGGGGACAATCATCATATATCATACTAAGATGTATGTGTAAAAGAAAAGGAGATTATTATGGCTAAAGAAATTATTAACACAACAGAAGCACCAGCAGCAATCGGACCTTATGTACAGGCTGTAAAGAGCAATGGCACACTTTACATCTCAGGTCAGTTGGGATTTGATATGAGCACAGGAGAGATTCCGGCAGATGTGGAAGAGCAGGCTAAAAATTCCTTAAAGAATCTGGATGCAATTATGAAAGCTGCAGGAACAGATAAATCCAAGGTACTTAAAACTACCATTTTCCTCACAGATATGGGAGATTTCGCAAAGGTTAATGAGATTTACGGTGCATTCTTTGAAGGACATAATCCCGCACGTTCCTGCTTTGCAGTAGCTGCGTTGCCAAAGGATGGAAAAGTAGAAATAGAATGTATTGCAGAGGCTTAAGCTGACTGGACAGCCCGGATCCACCGGGAGGAGGAGCTATGGAATATTCAAAAAGAACAAGAATTCTGAAAGGTGATATCTGCTACAGTATAGATAAGCGTACCCTGAAGACCGTTTCTGATGGATTCATAGTATGTGAGAATGGCCTGATAAAAGGAGTGTTTCAGCAGATTCCGGAACAGTATAAAGATTTTCCAATGGAAGATTACAGCGGGAAGCTGATTATACCCGGACTGACGGATCTGCATGTCCATGCTCCCCAGTATTCCTTCCGCGGACTGCATATGGATCTGGAACTTTTGGAGTGGCTGAATACCAATACCTTCCCGGAGGAAAGTAAATATAAGGATCTGGAGTATGCCGGAAAAGCATATCAGATTTTTGCAGAAGATTTAAGACGGGGCGGAACAACCAGAGCTAGTATATTCGCAACGCTGCATGTACCGGCAACCAAATTACTGATGGAGCTGATTGACAAGTCCGGCATCCGGGCATATGTTGGAAAGGTCAACATGGACAGGAACAGTCCGGATTACCTGTGTGAGTCTGATGCCTTGAGTTCTGCGACGGAAACAGTACAATGGCTGAAGGATACGATAGATGCATATGAGCATGTGAAACCGATTATTACCCCAAGATTCATCCCTACCTGTTCAGATGAGCTTATGAGGATGTTAGCCGATGCTCAGAAGGAATTCCAGGTTCCTGTACAATCTCATCTTTCCGAAAACAGGGGAGAGATCGCATGGGTGAGGGAACTGGTTCCTGATTCCAGGTTTTATGGAGAGGCATATGACCGATTTGGGCTTTTTGGCGGGGAGACGCCTACAATTATGGCTCATTGTGTACATTCTTCGCCTGAAGAGATACAGCTCATGAAGGAAAGAGGCGTGTACATTGCTCATTGTCCCCAGTCAAATGAAAACCTGAGTTCAGGTGCTGCACCTGTTCGTCTGTATCTTGATAAGGGCATGAATACAGGTCTGGGTTCAGACGTGGCCGGCGGAGCGACCTTGTCTATTTTCCGCGCTATGACAGATGCCATACAGGTATCGAAACTGCGATATTGTATGCTCGATGGACAGATGGAGCCCGTTACTATGGAAGAGGCATTTTTCATGGGAACAAAGGGTGGGGGAAGTTTCTTCGGTAAGGTTGGAAGTTTTGAAGAAGACTACGAGTGCGATGCACTTGTACTGGATGAAGGCAGAATCCCTCATCCCCAACATCTCGAAATCAGGGAAAGACTGGAGAGATTTTTATATCTGTCCGGTGACGATGGAGTTATTCATAAATTCGTCGGAGGAAGAAAGATTTTTTAAGCTTTATGAAAGAGCCGGAAAACATCTGCTGACAATATGCAGATGTTTTCCGGCTTCTTTTTTGATTTAATTTGTGTCAGATTCTTCGAGCTTTTTTTCCTTTGGAATAATTATATTTAACAGTACTGCCACAATGGTGGCAATTACGACTGGGGATTTTCCAAATACAGTAGTAACCCATGCAGGGAATGCAGCGAGGGCACCATTTACCTCAGACACACCCACGCCCAGAGCAGCGGCAAGACCTACGATAGAGGTACTGCGGGTACTCATACCATCTGAAGCAACTAATTTCATACCTGTCATGGCAATGGAAGCGAATACACCGACGGTAGCGCCACCTAAGACACAGTAGGGTACAGTGGTGAGAACAGCCGAAAATTTAGGTATAATTCCTGCAATCAGAAGAATTAAAGCAGACAAACCTAATACACAGCGGTTTACAACCTTGGTAGTAGTAACAATACCAACGTTCTGTCCATATGGATTGGAAGGGAGACATCCAAACAAAGCGGATATAATA
>CAMKHH010000053.1 GCA_946412445.1 uncultured Eubacterium sp. | reverse complement strand
CTGCGGCTTCCGGTGAAACATGTCCGATTGCAGGGCCCTTAGAGGCGCCTGAAAATCTCCCGTCTGTGATCAGGGCAATACTGCGCCCGAGCTCCGGATCAGAGGAAATTGCCTCTGTGGTATAGAACATTTCAGGCATACCGGAGCCTTTCGGTCCTTCATACCGGATAAACACGGCATCTCCCGGTTTGATTTTTCCAGACAGCACAGAAGCGATGGCATCTTCCTCGCAATCAAAAGGTTTGGCTTTCAATACCGCCTGGAACATCTCATGCGGCACTGCAGAGTGTTTCACTACCGATCCTTCAGGTGCCAGATTTCCCTTAAGTACTGCTACGGTTCCCTCTTTTCCAATAGGCTCCTGAAACGTGCGGATTACGTCCGTACGGCGAATTCCCCATTGTTCCAGATTGCTTTCACACTTCTCATAATATCCGCTGGATTTCAGCTCTTTCAGGTTTTCCCCAAGTGTTTTTCCGGTCACCGTCAGCGCATCCAGATGAAGCATAGACTTGATTTCCTCCATGACCGCGGGGACCCCTCCTGCATAATAGAAGAACTGTGCAGGCCACTTACCCGCCGGCCGGATATCCAGAAGATAATGTGCACCACGATGCATCCGGTCAAAAGTGTCTGCATCAATCTCTAATCCAAGTTCATGAGCCATAGCCGGGATATGCAGCAAAGAGTTGGTGGAACCGGAAATAGCTGCATGCACCATAATTGCATTTTCAAACGCCTCCATTGTTACGATATCGCTTACCCTGATCCCTTTTTTCACAAGCTCCAGAACCTGTTGTCCTGCCTTGTAGGCTGCCGTCTTCAAATCATCACAGGTCGCCGGCATCAAAGCGGAGCCGGGAAGCATCAGCCCCAGAGCCTCCGCCATAATCTGCATGGTGGAAGCTGTTCCCATAAAAGAACACGCACCACAGGAGGGGCAGGCATGATGTTTATAATAGGTAAGCTGTTCTTCTGCAATCTCTCCTCTCTGGCACATGGCGGAATATGCTCCGATCTGCTCTAATGTCAGAAGATCGGGACCTGCATCCATGACGCCTCCGGTAATAACGATGGAAGGCATATTGAGCCTTGCGAGCCCCATCAGACAGGCGGGAACACCTTTGTCACAGCTGGCAATAAATACCCCTCCGTCAAATCCAGTAGAATTCCCATGTATCTCAATCATATTCGCTATCATATCACGATGAGCCAGAGAATAATTAATCCCGTCATGCCCCTGTGCAATTCCATCACAGATATCGGTAACGAAATACCGGGCTCCTTTGCCCCCTGCATCCGTAATTCCCTTTACTGCCTCATCTACAAACAGGTTCAGATGGGCACTCCCGGGATGGCTGTCTCCAAAAGTGCTCTCCACCATAATCTGTGGCTTCTCCAAATCATCTTCTGTCCACCCCATACCCATTTTTAACGGATCATTCTCAGGTGCCAGATCCCTTACACGCTGACTGTTTAGTTTCATATCTGTCCTCCATTTTCCCCAAAAACAGGGTTCTTTTGTTATCTCTCTATAATCATCCCGCTTCTATAGGCCTCCAAAAGCTGGCGTAATTCATCAATGCGTTCCTTAAGCGCCGCACCGGTGTCGGTATCCCCTACCAGCATTCGGCGCGGTGACATCTTGACCATGATCTGGTCAGAATGGATATCTGTCTCTCTGACTATGGCTTCTTCCGTAGTGCAGAAGGGTTCATGGGCCACAAGCAGCATTCCATAAGAATTATAGATCAACGTATATCCCGCAATTCCCGTTTTCTTCTGATATGCTTTTGAAAATCCCCCATCGATAACCAGTACCTTTCCTCCACATTTCACCGGGCTTTCTCCTGTCTTATGCAGTACTGGAACGTGCCCGTTCACAATAATTGCATCCTCGCCGAGTCCAAATTCCTTTAACACCTTATTCATGGCCTTCTCATCATTCTGCAATCGGTAATAGGCATTCTTCTTCTCCGCATGAGTCTCCGATTCTGCCAGAAAATACCGCTCGAAGGTGGCCATCTTGTCCTTCCCGAACAGTGGTGAATCCGGATGAATCCAGATATACCAAAGCATATCCTTTCCCTTCTCTTTTTCCACTTTGTCCATGGCAAAAAAGGCTTTACGCACATACTTCTCAAGCACATCATACAATGCCTTGCCGGAGTAGGTCTTGCCGTATATATTGGTTTTCTTGAAATTTCCATGCTTATCCATCGGCATACAACCATGATATAACAGGTTATTGTTATATACTTTATAGATATTTCCCTTATTGAGTAAAAGCATCATGTGCCTCTGCAGTTTCTCGCATTGCAGAAATGCAGTCTCCAGACGCTCCATCACACCTTGCTCTTCCTCCGTCAGGCGATATGGATTTTGCGGATCTATAGTCGGAAAGCGTAAGTCCAACAATTGATACGTTTTACCGTACCAGTTTATTGTGCCCTTTTCATAATCAATCTTATCCAGGAGGCGTCTGTCCTCCATATGAAAACTCTTTCGCTTTGCTATCAGCTGTCCTTCCAGTTTAAATTGTATGATTGCAATTGCCTTATGCATCTTCATGTTCATCGCAGTCTCTGCTGTGGTGAATGAGTGGCTGCCCTTGATATCAAATATCTCACAGGGATCATCCTTATAAGCTTCCATGGCAAACGTAGCCAGAGGAAGCAGATTGATGCCATACCCTTCCTCCAAAATATCCAGATTTCCATACCTGGCACTGTTCCGGAGAACTGTAGCAATACAGGCCTGCTGCCCGGCTGCCGCTCCCATCCAGACCACATCATGATTCCCCCACTGGATATCCAGAGAGTGATAGGTCATAAGCTTATCCATGATATTGTCAGGAGCCGGACCTCTGTCATAGATGTCTCCCAGTACATGAAGATGATCTATGACCAGCCGCTGAATCAGCTCGGACAAGGCTATGATAAACTCCTCTGCCCTTCCGATACTGATAATTGTATCAACAATGGAATCATAATACGCTTCCTTGTCCAGTACTTCTGATTTTTCTGTGATCAGTTCTTCAATCACATAGGCAAATTCCCCGGGCAATGCCTTTCGGACCTTGGATCTGGTATATTTTGACGCTACTCTTTTACAGACTTCAATCAGGCGGTACAGGGTAATTCTGTACCAGTCATCCATATGTTTTTCTTTTTTCCTGATTAAATCAATCTTCTCCCGCGGATAGTAAATCAAAGTAGCGAGTCCTTTCTTCTCACCCGTTCCCAGTGTATGTCCGAATACATCATCAATCTTCTTTTTCACTGCCCCTGACCCGTTCTTCAGCACATGGGAAAATGCTTCATATTCCCCATGTAAATCTGTGATAAAATGTTCTGTGCCCTTGGGGAGATTTAAGATAGACTGCAGATTGATAATCTCCGTGGACGCTTTAGCAATTGACGGATAAAGCTCTGCCAACCGGCTCAGATAACGTAATTCCAATTCCTCATTCATAGAATTTGCTTCCCCCTTCTCCTGGTATAGCCAATCATAAATACTTAACTGGTCTTTGCAAAATCAAATAGCGAAATCTGGTTTGATTCCGGAATATCCCCAAATATCCCCATATCAGCCATAAGGTCTATGACGGTCTTGCTGACCTTCGTTCTGTTCCTGAAATCATCCTTGGACAGGAAGATACCGTCACGGGCCGCAAGCACCACGGCATCGGCCGCCTTATCCCCCAGACCTTCAATGGTGTCCAGTGCCGGCATCAGTTTATTGTCCACGATCTGAAAGCGATGTGCCTGTGCACTGTAAAGATCCACCTGCGCAAATTCAAACCCCCTGGCATACATCTCCTGTACAATTTTCATATCCTTATAGGTATCCTGTTCTTTCTTACTTAATAAGTCCTTCCGCCTCTCGTAATCATGCATATAATATTCCAGTCTCTCCCGTCCGAGGCACATCAGCTCATAGGAAAATGCAGATGCACGGATGGAAAAGTAGGCCGCATAGTAAGCCAGCGGATAAAAAATCTTATAGTAAGCAATCCGGTATGCCATCATTACATATGCCGCCGCATGTGCTTTGGGAAACATGTATTTGATCTTTTTGCAGGACCAGATATACCAGTCCGGTACATCGTGTTTTTTCATCTCCGCTTCCCATTCAGGCTTTAACCCCTTGCCTTTACGAACACTTTCCATAATCGTAAAGGATTCTTCACTGTCCAGACCTTTGTTAATCAGATAGATCATGATATCATCGCGGGTACAGATTGCGGTGGAAATTGTGGCCTTCCCCTCTTCAATCAGAGTCTGAGCGTTGCCCAGCCATACATCCGTGCCATGCGACAGACCGGATATACGGATCAGGTCGGAAAACGATTTAGGCCGGGTATCCAGGAGCATCTGAATTACAAAGTCCGTACCAAACTCCGGTATTCCAAGACACCCCAAAGGACAGCCTCCGATATCCTCCGGCTCTATTCCCAATGCTTTTGTACTCTTAAACAAGGACATTACATCCTGGTTATCAAGCGGCACGTTCTTTGCATCAAATCCGGTCAGATCCTCCAGCATACGAATCATCGTGGGATCATCATGCCCCAGAATATCCAGCTTCAGCAGGTTGGAATCGATGGAATGATAATCAAAATGGGTGGTAATGATATCCGTATGATTATCATTTGCAGGATGTTGTACCGGCGTAAAGGAATTGATGTCCTCACCAAAGGGCAGTACGATAATTCCCCCCGGATGCTGTCCGGTGGTGCGGCGTATTCCAGTGCAGCCCTTCACGATTCGGTCAATCTCGCAGTTTCGCTTGTGGATGCCCCGTTCTTCATAATAGTTCTTTACATAACCAAAGGCCGTTTTTTCCGCCAGGGTACCGATGGTTCCCGCACGGAAGGTCTGTCCTGCACCGAAAATAACCTCCGTGTATTTATGGGCCTTACTTTGGTATTCACCGGAAAAGTTCAGGTCGATATCAGGCTCTTTGTTGCCCTTAAAACCAAGGAATGTTTCAAATGGAATGTCAAATCCCATCTTTTCAAGCTTCGCCCCACACTTAGGGCATTTCTTATCCGGCATATCGCAGCCTGCCATTCCCGAATAAGCTTTTACTTCTTCAGAGTCAAAATCCACGTAGTGACATTCCAGGCAGAGATAGTGAGGACTTAAGGGATTCACTTCCGTAATCCCGGACATGGTAGCCACAAAGGAGGAGCCTACCGAACCTCGTGACCCCACCAGATACCCATCTTCATTGGACTTCCATACCAGCTTTTGTGCGATAATATACATGACCGCATATCCGTTGGATATAATGGAATTAAGCTCTCTTTCGAGCCGTGTCCGGACGATTTCCGGCAACATCTCCCCGTAAACTTCGTGCGCCGTATTATAACAGATATCACGAAGATCCTGATCCGAATTCTCTATAACAGGTGGGAATTTCCCGGCTCGTATAGGTGAGATTTTATCCACCATATCTGCAATCTTACGAGGATTGGTGATAACCACCTCTTCTGCTTTTTCAGTGCCCAGATAAGAAAATTCCTCCAGCATTTCATCTGTAGTCCTTAAGTAAAGCGGTGCCTGATCGTCCGCATCATCAAAACCCTTTCCGGTCATGATAATTCTTCGGTAAATTTCATCCTGAGGATCTATAAAGTGAACATCACAGGTAGCAACCACCGGTTTTTGGAACTTTTCTCCAAGTCTGACAATCTTCCGGTTGATGTCCTTTAAATCCTCCTCACTGTTTACAGCTGAAACATCCTCCTTCCTGAGCATAAATGCATTATTTCCCAGGGGCTGGATTTCCAGATAATCGTAAAACTCCACCAGTCTGGTAATCTCCTGTTCCGGAGACCCCCGCAAAATTGCCTGATACAGTTCACCGGCTTCGCAGGCGGACCCGATGATCAGACCCTCCTGGTACTTCAGATACAGGCTTTTGGCAAGCCTGGGACGCCGGTTGTAATACTTCAGATGAGATTCAGATACCAGACGGTACAGGTTTACCCTGCCGGTTTCCCCCGTAGCCAGAATAATCGCGTGATAGGTTGGCATCTTCCGAATTGTATTTTCCGAGATACTCCCCCGCTCATTTAATTCATCCAGGTCTTCAATCCCGCGATCTTTCAGCATCTTCACAAAGCGCACAAAAATCTCTGCCGTACATGCGGCATCATCCACTGCACGATGATGATTGTCCAGAGGAACGCCGACCGCCTTGGCAACCGTATCCAGTTTAAAACGGTTCAGCCCCGGGAGCAGAAAACGTGCCATAGCAACTGTATCCACTGAGGTAAATTTCCTTTGTATTCCCTGCAATTCGCAAGTTTGCTCGATAAAGCTCATGTCAAATCCGGCATTATGCGCAACCATGACAGCTCCTTCACAAAAGTCCATAAATTCCGGAAGTACCGTCTCAATCAGCGGTGCATCCATCACCATACTATCATTGATTCCCGTCAGATTTTCAATTTTAAACGGGATAGGCACCTGGGGATTCACGAATGTCGAGAATCGTTTTGTAATCTGCCCGCCTTCCACACGAACTGCACCTATTTCTATAATCTTATCCACAATTGGCGAAAACCCTGTCGTTTCCAGATCAAATACCACATAGGTCTGGTCCAGCGACTGCTTTTTACTGTTTACCACAATTCCTTTTAAATCATCAACCAGATAAGCCTCTATGCCGTATATAACTTTAAAAGGTGCGCTGATTTTCTTCAGCTCCTCCTTTGTGGTATCCGGATGTTCTTCCATATATTTTTTCCGGTATTTTCCGTCTATATCTTCCATCGCGTGGTTGGCTTCCGGAAATGCCTGCACGACACCGTGATCGGTGATGGCAATGGCCGGATGTCCCCATTCATAGGCACGCTTTACCAGGACAGCCGCATCGGTAACTCCATCCATGTCGCTCATCTTGGTATGACAGTGCAGTTCTGCTCTTTTCACCGGAGCATGATCCCTTCTGCCCTCGCGGAAATCCCGGATTTTCTTAATGCCCCACACAGAAGCGATTGTCAAATCCCGGTCAAAGGTATCAATCGCCGTCTTGCCCTTTACTTTTATGAATCCACCTTCCTTTAATTCAGGCTTTATCTCCGGTACCTGCTCATTTTTCACAAAAATCTTCGCAGTGATGGTGTCAGTAAAATCTGTGATTTGAAACATCAGGATTGTTCGTTCATTTCGGATTTCCCGCATGTCAAATGACTGAATACGCCCACGGATTACAACCTCTCC
>CAMKHH010000052.1 GCA_946412445.1 uncultured Eubacterium sp. | reverse complement strand
GTAATCTACGGACTGATAGGATATGGTGGAATGGGCAGATGGCATACCGAGATCCTGTCAAATGTACCGGAAATTGAAATTGGTGGTATCTATGATATCAAGGAAGAAAAGAGAATAGAAGCAAAAGAAAAAGGTTTTTCTGTGTATGGCTCGGAAGAGGAAATGTTATCAGACCCGGATATTGATGTCGTGCTGATTGCCACTCCAAATGACTGCCATAAGCCGATTGCAATCCGTGCTATGCATGCGGGGAAAAACGTGATATCAGAGAAACCGGTGACTCTGTCATCTTCTGATCTTGAGGAGATGGTAAATGTAGCCAAAGAAACAGGAAAGTTCCTAACAGTACACCAGAACAGGCGCTTGGATGATGATTTCCTGATCATACGTAAGCTTGTGGAGGAGCAGAAGCTGGGGCGTGTCTTCCGGATAGAAAGCCGTGTGCATGGTTCCAGGGGTATTCCGGGCGACTGGAAAAAAGAAAAAATACATGGTGGCGGAATGGTTCTTGACTGGGGTGTGCATTTGCTGGATCAGATTCTGTATCTTTACGGAGATAGAAAAATTGAAACTGTATATGCATCACTTACCCATATTACCAATCAGGAAGTGGATGATGGGTTCACTACAATCCTGACATTTGAAGGTGGAACGGAAGTCCTGGTTGAAGTAGGAACCAACAATTATATTTCCCTGCCAAGATGGTATGTGCTGGGTGAAGATGGTACTGCGGTTATCAGGGACTGGCAGTTAAATGGTGAGATTATACGGAAAACAGGCAAAACCGAAGAGAAAGTAGTGCCGGTAAAGACAGCAGCAGGTCTGCCCAAAACCATGGCTCCGAGACGGGAAGATACAATCGTGAAAGAAGAGCTGCCACATGTGTCCGGAGATATTGCGGATTTCCATAGAAATGTAGCAGCAGTTATAAGAGATGGGGCAGAGCCGGAGATTAAGCTCTTCCAGGTGATGCGTGTAATGAAACTAATGGAAGCTATTTTCCAATCAGCAGAAACAAACCAGGTGATTGATTATAGACAGTATGAATCATAAGTATTTATGAAGGAACAGGAGAAAATAAGTATGAAACAGATAAAAATAGGAACATGTGTTCCTGGAGCTAAGGCAGAAGAATGGTTAAAGGGATTTATTGGAAAAGGATTTGAGACATTTTCTCTCAATTTCCATATGTCACTGGAAGGGACTGACCTTGATAAGCTGGCATTGAGCACGGAAAAACTGTTGGCAGGTACGGATTCCAAAATCACGACAGTTGGATACTATTGCAATCCTATCCAGCATGCAGAGCATAGGAAAACACTGGAAAATGTAATCTGCACTGCCGGAAAATTCGGAGCTACACATGTGAGTACTTTTGCAGGAGCATGGGAAGGAAAGCCGGTAGAATCCGCATATGAAGAGTTTGGCAAGGTATTCCGGGAACTGGCTGATCTTGCAGAAGAAAAGGGAGTGAAGCTGGGAATCGAGAACTGCCTTATGGATGGAACCTGGGAACATGCGACATGTAATATCGGTTTTAACCCTAAAGCATGGGAAGTGATGTTTGAGGAAGTAAAGAATGATAACTTCGGACTGGAATGGGAGCCGACACATCAGATGGTACAGCTTATCGATCCGGTAACAGAACTGAGAAAATGGTGCAAAAAAATAGTACATATACATGGAAAAGATGCAACAATAGATTGGGATGCTGTAAGACACAGCGGCATATCAGGCGCAGTCCCATTTGTATGGCATCGTATGCCGGGCTTTGGTGACACGAACTGGAGAGATATCATTTCTATTTTAAGAAGTAACGGATATGAGGACGATATCTGCATTGAGGGATATCATGATCCTGTATATTCCGGAGAACTGGAGATGACCGGACAGCTTCACGCACTGAATTATCTGAAATGGTGCAGGGGTGGAGAATTTACACCAACTCCATGGGCAAAATAGGAAACAGATACAGGAGGATTTTTCTATGAAACTTGGGTTTATTACATCAATCCTTGACGGCTGGACTTATGAACAAATGATGGATTTTGCTTCAGAGCAGGGATTTGAATGTGTGGAAGTGGCATGCTGGCCAGAAGAAAAAGCAGAAAGAAGATATGCGGGTGTAAGCCATATAGATGCAGAACGGGTAAACCAGGATGATGAATATGCAGCGCATATTATGGCATATGCAGAAAAAGCGGGAGTAGAAATCTCCGCACTGGCATATTATCCCAACGTAATGACGGCAGATAAAGAGAAAAGAAATGCTGCTATTGAACATCTGAAGAATGTCATACGTGCAAGTAAAAAGTTAGGTGTTGGCATGGTCACAACATTTATCGGAAGGGATCAGACCAAAAATGTACGGGAAAATCTTGAACTTGTAAAAGAAATATGGCCGCCGATCATAAAACTGGCAGAGGCTTGTGACGTAAAAATAGCAATTGAAAACTGCCCGATGCTTTTTGGTGAGGACCAGTGGCCCGGAGGACAGAATCTGATGACAACTCCGCCAATCTGGAGAGAGGTCTTCAAGATCCTGGACAGTGATAATCTTGGTATTAATTACGATCCATCCCATTTTATCTGGCAGATGATCGACTATATCCGCCCGCTTTATGAATTTAAGGATAAAATATTCCATGTTCATTACAAGGATATCAAGATATACAGGGATAAATTAGAGTCCTGTGGCATCATGGCTTATCCGCTGGAATATATGTCACCTAAGATTCCGGGACTTGGCGATGTGGACTGGGGAAAATATGTGTCAGCACTTACTGATATAGGATATGATGGCTGTACATGTATCGAAATAGAAGATAAAGCATTTGAGGATTCTAAGGAAAAGGTAGAGAAGTCTTTAATTCTCAGTAAAAGATATCTGGAGAAATATGTTATATAACACAGAAAAGTGCAACTAGGAGGAAATATCATGAGAAAATTAAGAGCAGGAATCGTAGGCTGTGGAGGGATTGCTAACGGAAAACATCTCCCGGCTATGCAGAAAAGTGGTCTCTATGAGTTGGTGGCTTTTTGTGACATCATCATAGAGCGTGCGCAGGAGACAAAAGAAAAATTTGGCACAGAAGATGCAAAAGTATTTGAAGATTACCGTGAACTTCTAAAAGAAGATCTGGATGTTGTATATGTAACTACCCCAAACCGTTCCCATGCAGAAATCTCTATAGCAGCAATGGAGGCAGGAAGAGATGTTATGTGTGAGAAGCCAATGGCAAAAAATTATGCAGAAGCACAGAAGATGGTTGAAACTGCTGAAAGAACACATAGAGTTCTCAACATAGCATATCAGAACCGTTATCGTACAGATTCACTGTATCTGAAGGAAATGTGCAAAAGTGATGAATTGGGAGAAATCTATTTTGCCAAAGCACATGCACTCAGAAGAAGAGCTGTTCCGACCTGGGGTGTGTTCCTGAATGAAGAAGAACAGGGTGGCGGTCCTCTGATTGATATTGGTACACATGCACTGGATCTGACATTATGGATGATGGATAATTATGAAGTGCAGTCTGTTACGGGAGCTTCCTTCCACAAGCTGTCTGATCAGACAGACCAGGGAAATGCATTTGGTAACTGGGATCCGGAAAAGTTCTGTGTAGAAGATTCTGCTTTTGGATTTATCCGTATGAAAATGGGGCAGTGATCGAACTGGAATCAGCCTGGGCACTGAACACACTGGAGGTTGACGAGGCAAAAACAAGCCTGTGTGGTACAAAAGCCGGAGCTGATATGAAAGATGGACTTAGAATCAATTACATCCACCATAATACACAGGTAGTAGAGAAACCGGAATTATCAAGCGGTGGAGTAGCATTTTTCTCAGGAAAAGAAAAGTCAGCAGCAGACTATGAACAGGAATTGTTTTACCACATCGTTGTTGATGGGGCAGAACAGGTTGTGAAGCCTGCACAGGCTGCAGTTGTCACACGTATTCTGGAAGCAATCTACCAGTCCGCAGAAAGTGGCAAGACAATCTACTTTGCATAAGGAGTATTTATGGAAATACATAAATTACAGCAATTGCTGTCAGAAATGTCATTACAGGAAAAAATAGGACAGATGGTGCAGCTCACTGGCGTATACTTTGATAAAGAGGCGGTACTCACAGGTGTTGTTGGCGAACAGCTGCCACCAGAATGGGTCATTCAATATGCCGGTTCAGTGCTTGGAGTGATCGGTAAAGATAAAATTTATGATATCCAGAGCAGATATATGGAACAGCATCCCCATCATATTCCTCTTCTCTATATGGCAGATGTTATCCATGGATGTCGGACAATTTATCCGATTCCGTTGGGGCAGGCGTGTTCATTTCATCCGGAACTGGTGTCTGAGGCGGCTTCTATAGCTGCCTCGGAGGCATCTTCAGAAGGGCTAAGGGCAACATTTTCTCCTATGATTGATGTTTCAAGAGATCCCAGATGGGGAAGGATGATGGAATCCTTTGGAGAAGACCCATATGTAAACGGAATCATGGGAAAAGCAATGGTAGATGGCTATCAGCAGAAAGCTGATACCGGAATAGCGGCATGCCTGAAGCATTTTGCAGGTTATGGGGCAGTGAATGCGGGAAGGGAATATAATGATGTTGAAATATCCCAGCGGACATTTCTGGAGCAGTATGTAAAACCTTTTCGTATGGCATTAAAAGCAAAGCCTGCTATGGTCATGACAGCTTTTAATGCTATTGACCGTAAACCGATAAGCGGAAATAAGGAACTTCTTAAAGGGCTTCTGCGGGATAAGGAAGGATTTGAGGGAACTGTAATTTCAGATTGGGGCTCCATAGGCCAGCTGGAAGAACAGGGAGTGGCAGCTGATATGGAAGAAGCAGCAATCCAGGCTGCAGAAGCCGGTGTAGACATTGATATGATGAGTCCTGCTTATATGCTGTGTCTTGAAAAACTGGTAGAAAGCGGCAAAATCCCGGAAGCGTTTGTTGATGAAAGTGCATTCAGGGTCCTGATGATGAAAAATCAGCTGGGGCTTTTTGAAAATCCGTTTGCCGGTCTTGGAAAGAGTGGAAAACTGACTCTGCATAACAGGGAAAAGGCATATCAGCTGGCAGGCGAAAGCTGTGTCCTTTTGAAAAATGATAAGATACTTCCATTAAGCATGAGGAAGAAAGTTATCTGGGCAGGACCTTATACAGCGTCAAGAGAATTATTAAGCCGCTGGTCAATTTTTGGAGAACATGAGGCAGTTGAAACAATAGAAGATGTTTTACAAAAAAAGCAGATAGAAGCAGAATGTATTACGGGATGCAGTATTCTTTCTGATGCAGAGTGTAAGGTATGGCAGGTGGAACAGGAATTGTCTGACAAGCCAAGGGATGAGCAGTGGCTGGAAACGATAACCCATGAAGATACGGTTGTATGTGTACTGGGTGAACATGAGTCCCAGTCAGGAGAGGCTGCCAGCAGGGCATTCCTGACTTTGCCGGAAGAGCAGCAGGTGTTATTTGAAAAAATAGCAGAACGTACAAGGAATATCGTGACTGTGGTAATTGCAGGAAGACCATTGGATCTGCGGAGGATATCAGAAAGATCCAAGGCTGTCATTATGGCATGGAGACCAGGAACTATGGGAGCTGAAGCAATCATAGATATTGTGTATGGCAGAATAAACCCTTCCGGCAAATTATCTGTGAGTATTCCATGGTGTGTGGGGCAGGTGCCCATAAGCTACTGGGATGTAAAAACCGGACATATACTTACAGAAGATAATTCAGAAAACCGTTTCACCAGCAGATATATGGATATCCCAAATACGCCGTTATATCCATTCGGTTATGGATTGTCCTATACAGAGTTTGATATTTCGGACATTGATGTGCAGATAGGACAGGATAAAAAAGTACATGTACATTGCAATGTGTGCAATACAGGGAATGTTGCGGGGGCAGAAGTAGTCCAGTGTTATTATGAAACATTATATGCATCTGTAGTACGTCCCAAGAAAGAGCTTGTCCGTTTCCGGAAGGTTTTCCTGGAGCCGGGGGAGAAGAAGGATGTAGATTTCTTTATTGACCAGGAAGAATTCTCATATTATGGCAAAAACATGGAAACCGTCAGCAGCGGAATGAAACTGCGTATCAGTATTGGAAACAGTAGTGACCACCTTGTTTCTGAGAACATTATACAAGCATAGGAGAAAAGAGACATGAAGGATTTTGAAAATGATTTGATTTATTATCCTAATCCGGATCCGGTCAAGGAACCGAGATTTATTTTAAATACTGTAGATGAATTGGAAAAATCAACAAAATACAGTGTTACCTGCAATGGAACAGAGCGAGTGGTATACCATACAGATTCGTTTGACTATGTTGTAGTAGTAGATAACGAAACGTATGATCTGGAGATTTCAATCCATACACCATATGAAAAACTTGAAATCCGTCCGTCCAGCTTTGGCATAGTTCCTTCTGTAAAAGGAGAAACAGTCCATATCCATCTTGATGAGCCGAGAAAGTTTACTGTAGAGACAGATGGTGGTCTTCATGATGCGTTGTTTGTGCTTTGCTCGCACAGGATTGAGAAGCCGGCAGATACCACCATCTGCTTTGAAAAGGGCAAGGTGTATAATGTAGGAGTTCTTACCTTAAAGTCCAATGATACGGTTTATATTGAGGAAGGTGCTGTTGTATCAGGGTGTGTATATGCAGACCATTGTGACAATATTTCCATTGTAGGAAACGGAATAATCAACGGAGCCTGCTGGCATCTGCCGGACAGTAATGCACACCGTTTCTTTATCTATGCCAAGTGGTGTAATAATGTACTCTTAAAAGGCTTTACTGCTGTAGACGGACCTTCCTGGCATGTAGTTCCTGTGGCGTGTGACCATGTTGTGATTGATGATATGAATATTATGTCGAGGATCGTAACGGGAGACGGTATTGATATTACGAGCAGCCAGGACGTAGAAGTAAAAAATTGCTTTATCCGTTCCACAGACGACAGTATCTGCATCAAATCCCAAAGATTGTTTGAAGATCCGTCAACGGTACGTGACGTAACAAAAGTGCGTGTTCACAATAACGTGATTTGGAATGCAGAACCCGGTAATGCCATAGAGCTTGGCTATGCCCTCCAGAGCGAAATCCATGACCTGGTATTTGAAGACTGTGATATTATACACTGCCAGTATGAAGGGAACATGGGTGGTGCGGCGATTTCCATCCATCAGGCAGATGGTGGACATGTTCATGATATACATTATAAAAATATCAGAGTAGAGCAGGCAGAACAGAAACTGTTCGATATTAAGGTCCTGCTTTGCAGATATACGGAACAGCTTGCCAAAGGAGAAATCAATGATATTTATTTTGATAATATCCAGGTGCTGAACGGAGA
>CAMKHH010000051.1 GCA_946412445.1 uncultured Eubacterium sp. | reverse complement strand
CCGTCCTGCAGTAGTTTGATTTCAACCACATCTTCCAATTTGCGTACCTGCTTCTCAATCTGGGACAAGATCAGTTCATCTCCAGTTGCCACAACTGTAATTCTGGTAAACCTGATATCTGCCGTCATCCCCGCAGTAATACTGTCGATACTGTACCCTCTTCTGCTGAAAAGACCTGCAATCCTGCTTAATACACCTGGATTGTTGTCAACCAGCAATGAATAAACCTGTCTTCTCATATGCGTCCCTACTTTCCACTTCAGAAATACAAAAACAGAGTGCGTTCTGTTTTTTAATCATACCAAGTTCCTATTTTTTTGTCAAGCAATTTTATCACAGTTCAGTTATGAAAATTTTTATTTAATAGGCAAGATTCTTTCTTATCCCCTGTAACCATCCGGGTTCGAGGATTGCCATTTCCATGAATCCACACACATCTCTTCAATTCCCCGCTCTGCCTTCCAGCTCAGTTCTTCTTTTGCTTTAGACGCATCACAGTAACAAGTAGCAATATCTCCGGGACGGCGTGGTTTTACCTGGTAAGGTATTTCCCTTCCGCAGGCTTTCTCATAAGCTTTTACCACATCCAGCACACTATATCCTACTCCCGTTCCCAGATTGTAGACGTGTACCCCTTTACTAGTCTTCATTTTTTCAATTGCCTTAACATGTCCCACAGCTAAATCCACAACATGTATATAGTCCCGTACACCGGTGCCGTCGGGAGTATCGTAATCATCTCCAAAGACCCCAAGGCAGTCCAGCTTCCCAACGGCTACCTGGGCAATGTAAGGAACCAGGTTGTTCGGAATTCCCTTCGGGTCCTCGCCAATTAACCCGGACTCATGGGCCCCAATGGGATTAAAATATCTAAGAAGCATAATATTCCATTCGGAATCTCCTGTGTGGAGGTCTGTTAAAATCTGTTCCAGCATCCCCTTGGTTCTTCCATAAGGATTGGTAATTTCTCCCTTTGGGCACTGCTCTGTAATCGGAATCTCTGCCGGATCTCCGTAAACAGTTGCAGAGGAACTGAATATCATATTTTTACATCCATGCTTACGCATCACGTCACAAAGAACCAAAGTTCCTGCAATATTGTTGTAGTAATACTCCCAAGGTTTCGTTACAGATTCCCCAACAGCTTTTAGTCCTGCAAAATTAATAACTGCTTCAATGTCTTCTTTCTCAAAAATACATTCCAGGTCTTCTCTGCTCAGAATATCCCCTTTATAAAATTTTACACTTTTTCCCGTAATCTGCTCTACTCTTTCCATAGCTTTTTCACTGGAATTATACAGGTTATCAACTACAACTACCTCATAACCTCTTTCCAAAAGCTCCACACATGTGTGGCTGCCTATATATCCTGCACCGCCTGCTACTAATATTGCCATAATTCTACCTTCCTTTCTGATGCCTATTTACACCGCTAAATATCTACTTCCACAGATGCAGGGGATAAACTCCCTGGACTTTCATTTGAACGACAGCATCTGCAACACTTTGCTTGTCTTCTTTATATGTAATGCCATACCATCTGTCCTCTGATTTCAGAACCTTTACTGCGGCTCTTCCTTCCCGGATTAATTCGCCCACCACGGTAGGGAGAAAATACTCACATTTTAAAGGAGAATCTTTCAGATTTTCTCTCAAAAATACCGGGAAACGCTCTTCTAGTTCTTCCAGCATACTTTGTGTAAATCCGAACATATTCATAGAGACAATACTATCTTCATCAATATGATTCCAGGTTTCCCCGTCATTCTCTGTAAAAACAACGCCGTTCTTGTTTTTTTCAATATGCGTTCTCTCTGTAATTCCAGTCAGATAACCTTTTTTGTCTACTTCGCATACGCCCCTGGATACATAGCCGTTCTCTGTTAAAGTATTGGACAGGCGGTATCCCACCATAGCATATCTATATTTATCATCATCCTCAAACACGGATAAATACTGATAAATAGATTGCAATGCCGATACTCCATAGTAATCATCTGCGTTAATCACCGCAAAAGGACCATCTATCACCGCTTTACAGCTTAGAATAGCATGTCCTGTTCCAAATGGTTTTACACGGCCCTCTGGAACCTCAAAGCCCTCCGGCAGGTTATCCACTTTCTGGTATACATAATCCACTTCCATGAATTCACTGATTCGATTGCCGACGCTTGCCCTGAATTCTTCCTCGTTTTCTTCCTTTATTATAAAAATCACTTTCTCAAATCCTGCGCGTCTGGCATCATATATGGAAAAATCCATAATAATGTGCCCTTCCTCATCAACCGGGTCAATCTGCTTCAAACCGCCGTACCGGCTTCCCATTCCAGCGGCCATAATTACAAGTACAGGTTTTTTCATCCTTTTTTGTCTCCTCCTCAATTCTTCTGTGCTTCTATCTTCTCAGCCAAATCACTTAAATAAACCCACCGTTCCATTTTTTCCTCCAATTCCTCTTCTATCTGTTCTTTCTTTTCAGTTAGTTCAGACAACTTGGCAGAATTGGTTGCATTGGACATTATATCATCCTCCAGGTGTGCTATTTTTTCTTCCAGTGCTTCTATATCTTCATTGATAGTTTCGTATTCTTTCTGTTCCTTATATGAGAACTTCAGCTTTACAGAATGATTCTGCTTCCAGTCCTTTTTTAGTGTCTTTTTTTCTTCATTTCCTACTATCTTATCTATACTTTCTCTGTCATCTAACAGAGACATTTGTCTTTCTTTTGCTTCCAGATAATCTGTATATCCGCCTTCATACTGCTGCAGATGCCCGCTTCCGTCAAATTCAAAAATCCTGTCTGACACATTATCCAGAAAATATCTGTCATGAGATACAGTGACGACTATTCCCGGAAATGAAGTCAGATAATCCTCCAAAATTGTAATTGTGGGGATATCAATGTCATTGCTTGCTTCATCCAGCACAAGAAAATTGGGTGCCGCCTGCAGAATACCCAGCAGGTAAAGTCTCTTTTTCTCTCCTCCGGAGAGCTTACTAACGGGAGCATACTGCATGTCCGGTGTGAAAAGAAACCGCTCCAGCATCTGGGATGCTGTAATTTTACCATCCTTTGTGGGAATGTACTCTGCAATATCCTTCACATAGTCAATCACTCTCTGCTCTGTATTCATATCGGGAACTTCCTGGGCAAAATACCCCATCCGGATTGTCTCCCCTGTCTCCACCCTGCCTTCATCCGGCTCTAGAAGACCTGCCATAATTTTCAGCAGTGTAGACTTTCCGCATCCGTTCGGTCCGATGATACCAAGCCGCTGGTTTTTCAAAACAATATAGCTGAAGTCTTCTATAAGTTTCTTATCTCCATAACTCTTGCTCACATGATGTAGTTCAACCGTCTTTTTCCCCATCCTCGTTTCAGGGGACTCCAGCTCTACCGTCTGGTCCTTCACAGGGCCTCCTGCATTCTTTAAAGCATCCAGCCTTTCCAGCCGTGCCTTCTGCTTCGTACTCCGTGCCCGGCATCCCCGTTTTGCCCATTCCAGCTCCATACGCAGAACGCTCTGGCGCTTTCGCTCCGAGGCTAGTTCCATTTCCTCACGCTGAGCTTTCATCTCCAAAAACTTAGAATAATTTCCCTCATAGCCGTATAACTGCCCATGGCTGATTTCCAGAATCTTATTTGTGACTTTATCCAGAAAGTATCTGTCATGAGTAACCATGATAACTACGCCCCCAAATTTCCGCAGGTATCTTCCAGCCAGGAAATCATCTCACCGTCCAGGTGGTTCGTCGGTTCATCCAGCAATAAGATATCAGAAGGAGCTGCCAAAACTCTTGCAAGTGCAACTCTCTTTTTTTGCCCGCCGGAAAGCACTTCAATCTTTTCATCGTGCTGCCTGATATCCAGTTTATTCAGCGCACTTTTTGCTTCACTTCTGGCAGTCCAGTCCGTCTCTGGTATGCCTTCCATTACATAAGATAATACAGTGGAACCTTGAGGAAATTCCGGATTTTGGGGCAGGTAAGCAATCCGCAGGCCATTCTGCTTCACCACCTGTCCGCTATCTGCATCCTCCTGACCTGCCAGAATTCTCAGCATTGTAGTCTTTCCGGTTCCATTGATACCGACAATCCCGATTTTATCTCTCTTATGGATTCCATAAGACACATCATCAAAGATGACTTTTTCTCCGTATATTTTACTGACATGTTCCATGTTCAAAATGTTCATATGCCACTCCTTATCCATTGTTTCACTTCGTTTATCATAATGGATTTCCACTCAAACGTCAATGTTTCACACATTCCTTCCACTTTAAATAACATGCTGTTTTTTCCATATACCGGAGAAATAAAATGCCATGGACAGTATTGTTCCCATCAGCCAGCCGATAGGCCAGGACATCCATATGCCAGTTTCCTTCCAGAAACCAGACAATACGAAAGCTAAAATTACCCTCAGAATCAAATCAGTAAAGGTAGCAATCATAAATACTTTCATGGCCCCGGCCCCTCTTAGTATTCCATCTGCTATCAATTTTAAAGCGATTACTATGTAAAACGGAGAAACAATCTTTAAAAATTGAACTCCTACATCGGCTGCCTGCGTACCGCCTTCACTCATAAATAAATTTACAAGAGGTCTTGCGGCGAAGAAAAACAGAAGAAATGCGGGAATTGCCACACCTAAAACCATAGTGGCCCCGCTGCGGAAACCTTTAGCAACACGTTCTGCTTTTCGCGCCCCCATATTTTGGGCGGTAAAGCTTGATACTCCATTTCCAAGAGTAGAAAAAGACATAATTGCAAATGTATTGATTTTCATAGCTGCAGAATACCCTGCCACAACTGCTGACCCATAGCTGTTAATCACCCCCTGCACGAAGAGATTTCCTACAGAAACAAAGCTCTGCTGTAAAATGCTGGGGACTGCCACCCTCATAATCCTATTTAACATAGAAAGAGAAAATCGTTTATATTCTCCGCTCTCTATACTTTTCAGCCGTTTTCGAAGTGCCACACAGACCAGCACAGAAGAAATCCCCTGAGCCAGAAATGTAGCCCAAGCCACTCCGCTTACACCCATATGGAATTTAATAACGAACACCAGATTCAAAATTATATTTCCAATGGAAGATGCAATCAGGAAATACAGCGGAGTCCTGGAGTCTCCCAGTGCCGTAAATATTCCTGTACAGATGTTATACAAAAACAGAAAAGCCAGACCACATATGTAGATGTTCAGAAAAAGAAGGGAATCTCCCAAAATATCTTTTGGAGTCTTCAGCAGAAGCATCAAAGGCTTACTGAAAACCAGCCCCAGAACTGTCAGAAAAATGCTGATTCCAAATACAACCAAAAGGGAAGTACTGATTGCACTTTTCATCTGTTTATATTCCTTTGCGCCAAAATACAGAGAAATTACAACAGAACATCCAATATTCAGCCCTGTAGCTACCGACATAAAAATCATCGTAACTGAATAAGATGCCCCTACTGCGGCCAGAGCATTTACCCCTATAAACTTTCCTGCAACCACGCTGTCTGCAATATTATAAAACTGTTGAAACATTACACTGACAAGCATGGGGATTGTAAATTTCCAAAGTATCCTGGAAGGTGCACCTTCCGTCATATCTGTTATCATAATATGTCTCCTCTCCGAATTTCTCTCGTCCACATATCTTAAATATTTTTGCAACTTTTTTATTCTACCACTTTTAGAAAAAATATGAAAGAATTCTTAGAACTTTATGAATTTTTAACGTTAACCCTTGAGTATACATGAAAAAAGTTATACAATGACCTACATAAAAAAATTGAGGAGAAGTTTGATGAGCAGTACAAAAAATACTACTACATTTTTCGATGATGATTTTGAGGTAACTTATGAAGAAGAGGAGCCCTTCACATATAGTTTTGATGTAGAACCAGTAACCAAAGATTTGTCCAATAAAACTATTGTTATGGATACCTCCCATTACCGGGATGACAAATATCGAAATGGCAGATATCGGGATAACAGATATGATGAAGATATATATGACAAGGACGAGTATGAGGCAGACATATATGACGAAGATAAGTATGACGCAGATATATACGGCGGGGATGAGGATGATGCAGACATATATGATAATTTTATCCGGCCCAGGCGCCGCCGCAGAAAGTCCGTTCCGGGTATACCGTCTCTGCCTTTCCCTGCAAAAAAGAAGGCTAAATATGGAACAAAAGCCATTTATCACGTTGCCCGCTCTGTTGTAAGAATCGTATCTTTTCTTATCACAGCAGGAACATTAGGTGTTCTGGCTTATAATTTCTGGCGCGGTGCTGCTCCTTATGGAGACCCTCAGACCATTTTGACAGAAAAGAATTATGAGCTGGCAGCTTACGCTGGAGTTGCCGCTGTTTTTCTATTGTTTGAATTTATTGCCCTTTTATGGTCCATGACCAGAATGAGGATCCGGGAAGGAAGAAAGGTTTATAAAGAAGATACCGGAAGAGGCTTATCCTCCTTTATCTTTTTATACATTGCTTCTTATCTTTCCTTCCTGCTCTGCTCCTTTTTGCCTGACACATCAGGCACTTATGCCGTTTTGAACGGAATAGAGGGCGCCTTGGATGTATTCGGCTCCCTCCATAATATGCTGCTTGGCCTGTGCGCCGCAGGCGTTATTTCCTGCCTGGTACGCAGACGTATGAATTAACTTGTAAACACATAAACTTATTTCTAGGCCTGGTTCAATTTGATATCCAACCCCATATTTCCTACGCCGGTAGAAATCAGGCAACTCGTCATCAGTTCATATGTCTTACCGTTATCAGGCTTGCACACTGCCGGAGGCAGAATATCACATATCATATCATTCTGTGCAAGCTCAGTCAGAACATTTCCGCTGATAATATTGGCAATCTCAGAAATGGCGGAGGTTACAAACTCATCCACAGAGCTCATTTCCATACCGCTGATATTCTTCCTCATCACGAAAATGCTCTACTACATATCCATTCATAAATTCCAATGTCTCATTGACCTTGGCTACTTTTTCTTCCATGGAACCGCAGAACGCAGGTTCTTCATAAATTCATCAACCCTCTGGAATAGTTCCTTGTTGGGTGTACTGACAATATTTTCTTGTTGTTAATGACGTAAAATTTTATCCATTTTTTTACCCTTTGCCAATTCATCTATTAACTTGTCCAAATAGCGAAGTTCCCGCATCATTGAATCTTCAATTTCTTCCACCCGTATTCCACAAATTACGCCCTTGATTAAAAGTCTTGAAGGATTCAGATTTGGGGCTTCTGTAAAAAAATCTTCAAAATTGGTGCCCTTTTCCAATTGGGACTCCAGCTCTTCCTGGCTGTATCCGGTAAGCCAGCGTATAATCTCATCAACCTCTTCTTTTGTACGGTTCTTCTTTTCA
>CAMKHH010000050.1 GCA_946412445.1 uncultured Eubacterium sp. | reverse complement strand
GACTTAGAGGTTATTTCTGATTTAAATGTGACGGTAAAGGAAGGGGAGATTCTTGCCATTGCCGGTTCCAGCGGATCCGGTAAAAGTCTGCTGGCTCATGCCATATTAGGGATACTTCCTAAAAACGCCTCTGTTTCAGGGAAGATGTTTTATTATGATAAATTGTTGGACTCAAAATATCAGAACAGGCTTCGGGGGAAAGAAATTGCTTTGGTACCCCAGTCAGTGGAATACCTGGACCCGCTGATGAAAGTGGGCAGCCAGGTTATGGGGACTTCGCATTCAAAAGAAGAGATGCGTGAAGTTTTTAGAAGGTATGATTTATCGGAAGCAGTGGAAGAGATGTATCCCTTTCAGCTTTCAGGCGGGATGGCAAGAAGAGTATTGATCGCCACCGCTGTAATCGGGGATTCAAAATTAATTATTGCCGATGAACCTACACCGGGACTGAGTTATAAGATGGCGGCTGAGACCATGCAGCATTTCCGCAAGCTTGCAGATGAAGGCAGAGGAGTGATTCTGATTACTCACGATATAGATCTGGCATTTCATGTAGCGGATAAGGTAGCAGTATTTTATGCGGGAACCACAGTGGAGATAGCCTCCGCTGCAGATTTCCTGTCAGGGGAATCCGCTCTTCGCCATCCATACAGCAAAGCATTGTGGCGGGCACTTCCCCAGAATGGTTTTAAGATAGTCTCCGGTACACAGCCCTATGCCGGGACAATCACCTCCGGATGTCTCTATGCCCCCAGGTGTATCTACAGAACAGATGCCTGTAATGGGGGAAAGATAGGAATGAGAGAGTTAAGAGAAGGTGAGGTGTGCTGTGTCAATGCAACTTGAAGCAAAAAATATATCTTTCGGATATTCAAAAAGCAAGAAAATTATTGATAACCTTTCCATCCGTATACCTTCCGGTGAAAGAACCGCATTAATCGGTCCTTCCGGATGTGGAAAGAGCACGTTGGCAAAAATTCTGGCAGGATATATAAAACCTGACCGTGGAGAGGTGCTGTTCGAAGGGAAACCCTTACCTGCGAAAACATACTGTCCGGTTCAGCTGATTTATCAGCATCCGGAGAAATCTATTAATCCCAGATGGAAAATGCGCCGTACATTAAACGAGGCATGGAAACCGGAGGAGGGGTTTATTAAAAAGATAGGAATTGAACCGGAGTGGATGAATCGTTATCCTGCAGAACTATCCGGAGGAGAAATGCAGCGGTTCAGTATAGCAAGAGCATTAGGCCCCGAAACCCGGTTTATTCTTGCGGATGAAATCACGACTATGCTGGATGTGATTACTCAGGCACAGATATGGGATTTAATGCTGTCAGTTGTCAGGGAAAGAAATTTAGGTCTGTTCGTAGTAACCCATAGTGAAGAGCTGGCAAAACAGATTTGCAATAACATTGTTTATTTTGAGGATCTGATGAAATAAATATCCGATTCCGTACCGAACTGTAACAGAATGTTGTATTTTGCGCATAAATATAGTATGATGAATAAGAAATAGGAGTCAAGAAAGGGGAACAGTATGAATTTTGTAAACAACCCGATTATATGGCTGATTTTGCTTGTTGTCATGCTGGCAATTGAGGTTGCGACACTGGGGCTGTCCACAATCTGGTTTGCAGGTGGGGCGCTGATTGCCTTCTTAGCGGCATTGCTGGGTGCGAATATTTACATACAGGTCATCCTATTCCTTGTAATATCCATTGTACTTTTGGTATCTACAAGGCCGATAGCGGTCCGGTATTTAAATGGAAAGACTACAGCAACCAATGCAGACAGTCTGATCGGTTCCCATGCAATTGTCACATCAGAGATTAACAACCTGCTTGGAAAAGGAGAGGCGGAGGTGAATGGTATACCATGGTCCGCCCGCTCGGAACAGGATGATTTAATTATTGAAGCAGGAAAGGTTGTAGAAGTCGTAAAGATTCTTGGAGTAAAAGTTGTAGTCAGAGAGGTGAAAGGAGAATAACTATGGGTTGGTTGATATTTATCATTTTTCTTGCCATAATCCTTTGGATTCTGGCATCCTGTATTAAAATCGTACCGCAGGCCAAGGCATACGTCATAGAGATGCTTGGTGCGTACAAAGGCACATGGGGAACCGGTCTCCATTTTAAAGTTCCGTTTTTTGAGCGGATAGCCAAGAAGGTCAATCTGAAAGAACAGGTTGTGGATTTCCCTCCCCAGCCGGTTATCACGAAGGATAATGTTACAATGCGGATTGATACTGTCATATTCTTTCAGATTACAGACCCCAAGCTGTTTGCATATGGGGTGGAAAATCCGATTATGGCAATTGAAAATCTGTCTGCTACCACATTACGTAACATAATCGGCGAGATGGAACTGGATGAAACACTGACTTCCCGTGAAATTATTAATACAAAGATGAGAGCGGCTCTGGATATTGCAACGGACCCGTGGGGAATCAAAGTAAACCGTGTGGAGTTGAAGAATATCATGCCTCCGGCCGCTATTCAGGAGGCCATGGAGAAGCAGATGAAGGCAGAGCGTGAAAGACGGGAATCCATTTTGATTGCGGAAGGTGAGAAAAGGTCTACCGTCCTCGTTGCCGAAGGTAAAAAGGAATCCGCTATTTTGGATGCAGAGGCGAATAAGCAGGCCGCAATCTTAAGGGCTGAGGCGGAGAAAGAAAAGCGTATCCGTGAGGCCGAAGGTGAGGCAGAGGCCATCTTGAAGGTCCAGCAGGCAAATGCCGATGGTATCCGTATGCTGAAGGAGGCAGGAGCCGATGAGGCGGTTCTGACACTGAAAAGCCTGGATGCCCTGGGCCGCATGGCTGAAGGCCAGGCTACCAAGATTGTGATCCCGTCAGATCTTCAGGGAATGGCAAGCCTTGCTACAACACTGAAAGAAGTAGTCAGCGACAAGAAATAACCGGGGCTGGCAGCTTCTCCTGCATACGTTAGTAAGAGCATTATCGGTAAAATGATAATGCTCTTTATGCATAGCAAAGCATGCAAGGAAAGCTGCCAGTGGTAAGTTTTCTGTATACCAAAGTATGCAAGGAAAGCTGCCGGTGGCAGGTTTTCTGTATAAATATTAATGCAATGTGCATAATTATGCTAAACAGTGTTGCAAATCTGAGAAGGGCATGTTATATTTATAAAAATATAGTTATTATCAGCCATAGAGTATCAGGCTGAATAGTAACAAAATGTATAAGCCAGGAGGATGATAGATATGAATTTAAAAGGCCGCAGCTTTTTAACATTAAAAGATTTTACCCAGGAGGAAATCAAGTCTTTACTGGACTTGTCCGCACAGCTGAAAGAAAAGAAAAAAAGAAATATTGCAGTTGATACACTGCGGGGAAAGAATGTGGCACTTATTTTTGAAAAAACAAGTACCAGAACCCGCTGTGCATTCGAAGTTGCGGCTCATGATCTGGGCATGGGTACGACTTATCTGGATCCTTCAGGCTCTCAGATTGGGAAAAAAGAAAGTATTAAGGACACTGCAAGGGTGCTTGGCAGGATGTATGAAGGGATTGAATATCGTGGATTTGGACAGGAAATTGTGGAGGAGCTTTCCAGATATGCGGGAGTTCCGGTGTGGAATGGACTGACGAATGAATATCACCCCACCCAGATGCTGGCGGATCTTCTGACCATACAGGAGCAGTTTGGACATCTGGAAGGCATAAGGCTGGTCTATATGGGTGATGCCCGTTACAATATGGGAAATTCCCTGATGGTTGCCTGCTCCAAGATGGGTATGCATTTTGTAGCATGCGCACCGGAGAAATATTTCCCGAACCAGGAGCTGGTAAGTCAGTGTGAGGTATGGGCAGAAGAAAGCGGTGGTACGATTACGCTGACAGAGAACGTAACGGCGGCAGCAACCGGAGCGGATGTAATCTATACAGATGTCTGGGTTTCTATGGGAGAGCCCGATGAAGTATGGGACGAGCGTATTAAAGAGCTGACTCCGTATAAAGTTACCGGGAAGGTGATGGGGCTGGCGAAACCGGAAGCAATTTTCCTGCACTGCCTGCCAGCTTTCCATGATTTGAAGACGAAAATCGGAAAAGAGATATATGAGAAGTATGGTGTGGAGGACATGGAAGTCACCGATGAGGTGTTTGAATCTCCGCAATCCAAGGTGTTCGATGAGGCGGAGAACCGGATGCATACCATCAAAGCTGTAATGGCGGCTACGCTTGGGGCCTGAACCGCATGAATATGAATATCTGTTTTCGAAAAGAAGTGGATTCTACGAATGACTGGGCGAAGCAGATGGCTGAAGAGGGCGCCCCTGAGGGCACCCTCGCTTTAGCTGATTCCCAGGTCTTGGGCCGCGGCCGCCGTGGCCGCAGCTGGGAATCTCCTGCAGGAGATAATTTGTATATGTCTCTGATACTCCGTCCGGAAATCCCTCCCGAAAAGGCTTCCGGGCTGACGCTGGTTATGGGACTTTCGGCTGCACAGGGGATTACAGATGTCCTGAGAGTTCCGGTAAAGATAAAGTGGCCAAATGATCTGGTGATTGGAGAGAAGAAGTTTTGCGGAATCCTGACAGAGATGAGCGCGAGCCGCCAGGGAATCCGCTTTGTAGTGATCGGAATCGGCATCAATGTGAATAACTCCTCATTTCCCGGTGAGCTGCAGGGCAAGGCTACTTCTCTGAAGCTGGAAAGAGGAACTGTCATTGATAAAGAGGTAATATTGGACGCCGTTATGACTGCATTTGTAAAAAATTATAAAATTTTTTTAAAAACGCAGGATTTAAGCGGTCTGGTGGAAGAATATAACCGGATACTTGTGAACCGCAACCGGCCGGTAAGGGTCTTAAATCCGGCAAATCCCTTTGAAGGAGTGGCACAGGGAATCAATACCTTTGGTGAACTTCTGGTGGAAAGAGCGGATGGCAGTGTGACAGCGGTTTACGCGGGAGAGGTTTCCATTCGTGGAGCATCTTCCTATGTATAGTGATTATGTATAGTGATAATAAAGGAGTGTTAAATGTATTCTGATAATGTAGTTTTGTGTGTGTCCAATGCATACGAACAGAAGTATTATTTTAATCCGGATTTTCAGGCCTTGCCTCAGTCCATACAGGAAGAACTGCATGTGATGTGTGTCATGTATACGGTTGAAATTGGTGGGATATTCCAACTTTACTTTGATGTGGACGGAAATCTGGAAATGACTACCGAGGCATTGGATGCAGATGCCATGTATGACGATATCGGAGGAGCACTCCGGATCAAAAAGCTGCAGCAGGAAAAGCGGGAGCTGTTTGAAAGTCTCGAGATGTTTTATAAGGTGTTTTTTCTGGGAGAGGATCTGGAAGGAGAAGAATCGTGAAGCAGTTGACCATCGGTTCTGTAAAGCTGGACAACCCTTTAATCCTTGCACCGATGGCCGGAGTGACCGATTTGCCGTTTCGGGTGCTGTGTAAAGAGCAGGGGGCCGGTCTGATCTGTATGGAGATGATCAGTGCCAAGGCCATACTTTATAAGAATAAGAATACCGAAGCTTTAATGGAGATTCATCCTTCGGAACATCCGGTTTCTTTACAGCTCTTTGGATCCGATCCGGATATCATCAGTGAGATGGCAAAACAGATTGAAGACCGCCCCTTTGATATCCTGGATATCAACATGGGATGTCCGGTACCTAAGGTAGTGAACAATGGAGAGGGTTCTGCGCTAATGAAGAACCCTGCTCTGGTTCAGGAGATCGTGAGTAAGACCGTAAAGGCAATTAAAAAGCCAGTCACAGTTAAAATCCGCAGAGGATTTGACGAAGACCATGTCAATGCCGTTGAAATTGCGAAAGTGATAGAGGATTGCGGAGCGGCTGCGGTTGCAGTCCATGGGAGAACGAGAGAGCAGTATTATGCCGGTAAGGCAGATTGGGAAATCATCCGGAAGGTGAAGGAAGCGGTTTCTATACCGGTTATAGGCAACGGGGATATAGACAGGCCGAAAAAGGCAGTACAGATGATGAATCAGACGGGCTGTGACGGTGTGATGATTGCCCGTGGAGCCAGAGGAAATCCCTGGATATTCTCCAGAACCTTACAATATATAGAAACAGGGGAAGCCCCGTCAAAGCCGGATAAGGAAGAAGTAATCCATACGATGCTACGGCATGCCCGGATGCAGCTGAAATATAAGGGTACTTATACAGGAATTCGGGAGATGAGAAAGCACATTGCGTGGTATACATCCGGATTTCCTAAATCCGCCAGACTGCGAAACGCAATTAACGAAATAGAAACTTATGAAGAACTTGAAAAACTGCTCCTTAGCCTATAAGGGCAGTTTTTAAGTTCTGTTTACAGTTAAGCGGAGACAGCCTGGGCAGCTTCATCCATCAACAGGTTCATCAGCGCAGGTACAGTAGTGATTTCATGAATCCGGCCCACATTGCTTCCACAGAAGAATAAGCCGTTCTTCAAATCACCCTGAACTGCGTCGATTAAGGCTTTGGTGATGCAGTAGGGTGCATTTTTTACATTGCAGGTCTTGATACAGTTATAGCAGCGGCTGATGGGTTCCTTTGCAAGGCTTACCCTATCTATAAATTCATTACGGATTGCCCGTCCCGGCATTCCCACCGGGCTTTTAATGATTTCTATGTCAGCTTCGGTGGCATTTACGTATGCCATCTTATAATTATAGGAAGCATCACATTCTTCAGTGGCAACAAAACGGCTGGCAATTTGAACACCAGAAGCGCCAAGGGAAAGAAAATGTGAGATGTCTTCTCCGTCAAAGATACCTCCTGCAGCAATTACCGGTATCTTTTGCTTGTGCTCTGCTTCCAGCTTTCTCACATGAGCCAGAACTTCCCTGGTTGTAGTTTCCAGTGAACAGGCAGGGGAATCCAATTCCTCGGCTTTATAGCCCAGGTGTCCGCCTGCTTTCGGTCCCTCAATGATGACGAGATCAGGAAGGTATTGATAAGATTTCATCCACTTTCGTGTGAGCAGGTCAAATGCCCGTGCAGAGGAAACAATGGGTGCAATCTTTGTGTCTGTACCAATTACGTACTTAGGAAGGTCCATGGGTAATCCCGCACCTGAAATAATCAGGTCCGCTTTTTGGGCCACACATTCCTTTACGATCGCATCATAGTCTGATAAAGCGACCATAACGTTAAATCCTATGATTCCGCCGGGTGCAATTTCACGGGCTTTAGAAAGCTCCTGTCCGATTGCCCTTAAGTTAGCCTCACGGGGTGACTTTAAAAAGTCGGGCTCCTGATAGCCGATGTCAGCAGTAGATATAATACCGATTCCACCTTCCTTTGCCACTGCGCCCGCAAGACCATGCATGGAGACACCTACGCCCATTCCACCTTGAATAATTGGAAGACGGCTGCACTTTTTACCAATTTTAATTCCGTTCATACACTTCACCTCAAATTATATAGTAAATGAATCTTTTATAAGTGGTTTTTAATACTACATAACAAACAGCATATCACAAATATATTTGAATGTCAATTATTTTGATACCCAAAGTATTAAGATTTTCTTTTTAAAAATCAATCCTGCACTTACTTGACATTCTGCGGTATTTCAATTATAATACGG
>CAMKHH010000049.1 GCA_946412445.1 uncultured Eubacterium sp. | reverse complement strand
CAATTCGTGGTAAGGGAGACTTTAAATATTACAGAAGAAAAAAAGGAAGATTAAATGTTGGTAGATTTTAACAGACCGCCCTTCGTGGGGAAAGAACTGGATTATATCAAAGAGGCTGTGGATAACAAGAAGCTTTGCGGTGATGGAATGTTCACAAAAAAATGTTCGGCGTGGATGGAGGAGCATTTTCATTCCAGGCATGTACTATTAACCACCTCTTGTACACATGCGCTGGAGATGGCCGCATATCTTGCCGGAATCGGTCCGGGAGATGAGGTAATTATGCCTTCTTATACGTTTGTGTCTACCGCGGATGCCTTTGTCCTGCGGGGCGCTAAAATCGTGTTTGTGGATATACGCCCGGATACGATGAATATAGATGAAGATAAAATAGAAGCTGCAATTACAGATAAGACAAAGGCAATTGTGCCTGTTCATTATGCCGGAGTTGCATGTGAGATGGACAAGATCATGGAACTGGCAGACAAGTATCATCTGAAAGTAATTGAAGATGCCGCTCAGGGAGTCAATGCTTACTATAAGGGAAAGGCACTTGGAACCATTGGAGATTTTGGATGCTTCAGCTTTCATGAAACGAAGAATTATACGATGGGAGAAGGAGGGGCTTTGCTCTTTCAGGAGGATGTTTATCTGGAACCTGCAGAAATTTTAAGGGAAAAGGGAACGAACAGAAGCAAGTTTTTCCGGGGACAGGTTGACAAGTATACCTGGATGAATTATGGCTCCTCTTATCTGCCCAGTGATATGAATGCCGCATACCTCTATGCACAGCTGGAGGAGCATGAAAAAATTGATGAAAAGAGGATGCAGGTCTACAGCTATTATGACGAGATGCTGAAGCCTCTTGCGCAGAAGGGCCTCATCGAACAGCCATATGTTCCGGAAAGTGCGGTGCACAATGCGCATATGTATTACATAAAGGTAAAGAATATAGGAATCAGGACAAGCTTGATTCAATATATGAAGGAACATGAGATTATGTGTGTGTTTCACTATATTCCGCTTCATTCTTCACCGGCAGGGCTTACGTTCGGAAGATTTTCAGGCGAAGACCGCTATACCACGAAAGAAAGTGAGCGCCTGGTACGCCTGCCGATGTTTTACAGTCTGGCAGAGGAAGAGATGGAGCGTGTGGTTCAGTGCCTGCTGAGCTTTACGTATTATGAAAATTAGAGGTGTGGCTATGAAAGAAGCAAACGTGCTTCGATTTTTGAAAAAACTGAAACCCTATAATATCATAAAAGGTCTGCGGTATCTGAAGCATTATGGACCCGGGGAGTTTTTTGTCAGACTTTCCGAACGGATGGAGCCTGAAGAAGTGCCCTATGGTCCATGGTATGAGTCCCATAAGGCATCCTCTGAGGACTTGAAGCGCCAACGCAGACAGCATTTTTCATATGAGCCTCTGATCAGTGTGGTGGTTCCGGCTTATCGGACACCGGAGATATTCCTGCGTGAAATGATTGAATCACTTAAGAGACAATCTTATGCGAACTGGGAACTTTGTATTGCCAATGCCAGTCCTTCGGATGAAGGGATGGCCCGGGTTTTAAATGAATACAAAAGCACAGACCCGAGAATCCGCATACAGGAGCTTTCGGAAAATCTGGGAATTGCAGAAAATACTAATGCTGCTTTTTCTTTAGCGAGCGGTGAATTTGCAGGACTGCTGGATCATGATGACCTGCTTGCACCGGATGCCTTGTATGAGATTGTAAAATTACTGAATGAGGATGAAAACCTGGATGCGGTGTACACCGATGAAGATAAGGTGACCACCGATCTCGGCGAACATTTTCAGCCACATTTCAAACCGGATTTTAATCTGGATCTTTTAAGATCCAATAATTATATCTGCCATTTTTTTGTAGCCAGACGCACATTAATCGAGCAGATATCAGGCTTCCGAAAAGAGTTTGATGGTGCCCAGGACTATGATTTCATCTTTCGATGCGTGGAAGGCGCCCGGAGGACCGGGCATGTTGCAAAAATCCTTTACCACTGGAGAACCCATAAGGACTCTACTGCAGATAACCCTGCAAGCAAGATGTATGCCTTTGAGGCCGGCAAAAGGGCAATTGAAGGGCATCTGGAAAGGTCGGGGGTAAAAGGAGCCAGGGTATGTCATACTTCAGATTATGGTTTCTACGATGTTACCTACCCCGTTCAGGGAGAACCGTTGATCTCCATCATAATTCCCAACAAAGACAACTGTGAGACATTAAAGCAATGTCTGGATTCTGTAATACAGATTTCCACATATAAAAATTATGAGATTCTGATTGTGGAAAATAACAGTATACAGCAGGAGACGTTTGCATACTATCAGACACTGGAAGTACAGGATAATATCCGGATTTTGACCTGGAAAGGGAGTTTCAACTATTCGGCAATCAATAATTTTGCCGTAAAGGAGGCAAAAGGAGAATATCTGCTGTTCCTGAATAATGACATACAGGTGATCAGTCCCATGTGGATGGAGGCGATGCTTGCCAATTGCCAGAGACCGGAGGTTGGAATCGTGGGAGGGAAGCTCTATTATCCGGATGATACCATCCAGCATGCGGGCATTATTATCGGCATCGGCGGTATAGCCGGCCATGCATTTCTGGGAATGAAGCGTAGCAGAACCGGATATCTTCATAAGGCCTCCCTGCAGATGGACTATAGTGCGGTGACTGCTGCCTGTATGATGACAAAACGCGGTATATTTGAAAAAGTTGGCGGTTTTGAAGAGAAATTAGCGGTAGCTTTTAATGATGTCGACCTCTGTCTGAGAACGGGTAAAGAAGGATTTCTTGTAGTATATAATCCACACGTGGAGATGTATCACTATGAATCGAAATCCCGCGGTCTGGAGGATAGTAAAGAAAAAGTACGCAGATTTCAAGATGAGATTGAATTTATGCGGACCAGGTGGATTACGCTTTTAAAGAACGGTGACCCCTGTTACAATAAAAACCTCACATTGAGTAAATGGAATTACTCACTGCGTGCCTGAAGGAGAGAGAGTATGGACGAAGTATCCGTAGTTGTACCGAATTATAACGGAAAGCAGTATCTGCAGACCTGCCTGGATTCACTGCTTAATCAGACATACGAAAAGCTGTCCATTATCCTGGTGGATAATGGTTCTTCGGATGGGAGCCTGGAATTGCTTCAAAAGGAGTATCCACAGGTAAAGGTGATTGCTTTTTCAGAGAATACCGGTTTTTGTCATGCGGTGAATGAAGGGATAAAAGCAACAAAAAGTCCCTATGTGATACTGCTGAATAATGACACGGAAGCGGCTCCGGATTTTGCCGAACAGCTTCTGGATGGAATAAGAAGACGAAAGAAGGCGTTTTCCTGTGCTGCCAAGATGATTCAGTTCCAAAACCGTACGCTTCTGGATGATGCGGGAAATTTCTATAATGCGCTTGGATGGGCATTTGCAAGGGGAAAGGGTAAGGATGCATCCCTATATAATAGGGAGGAGAAAATCTTTGCCGCCTGTGCCGGAGCCGCCATCTACCGAAGAGAGGTATTTGAACAGATTGGCCTCTTTGACGAAGAGCACTTTGCCTATCTGGAAGATATTGATATCGGATACCGGGCGAAGGTGCAAGGCTATCAAAACTGGTATATTCCGAAGGCGGAGGTATACCATATCGGAAGCGGAACCAGCGGATCCCGGTATAATCTGTTTAAGATTCGATATTCCTCCAGAAATAATATATATATGCTTTATAAGAACATGCCTTTGTTACAGATTATCATAAATCTGCCGCTTCTCATCCCTGGTTTTTTGATTAAGACGATATTTTTTGCGGGAAAAGGGTTTGGCCGGGAATATATTGCCGGTATTAAAAATGGATTTGCCCTTTCCAGGAAAGCAAAAAAAAATGGAAAAAAAGTGCCTTACCGCCGGAAAAATTTACCTTGTTATGTGCTGATACAGTGGGAACTGTTGGTTAATATTGTGCGCAGGATAGTGAATTAGGTCATATTTTCTTAAGAAAATATTTAGTTGCTCTTTTTTTTGATTTATTGTATAGTTATTCTGGTAGTGACATGGTATCACAAAAGAAACAGAAGCTGTGATATCGGTACCTGAAAGGTGAAGTAGTGTCATGATTAAAGATAATCAGAAGTACTTTAACCGGCTCCATGTGGTAATCGATGGTTTTGTAATCGCATTTACCTACTGGCTGTCGTGGGTACTTAAATTTAAAACCCCGTTGTTTGGTTTCTTTGAAGGCGGAGTATTGCCATTTACCTCCTATATGCAGCTGCTGCTGTTAATTGTTCCGGGTTATCTGCTGCTGTATTATGGATGTGGTCTGTATACTCCGAAAAGAGTACAGGGAAGACGGCTGGAATTTGCCAATATTTTTAAGGCGAATACCCTGGGTATCCTGGTGACTGTTCTGTTTTTATATCTGATGAAGCAGAGCCATATCTCCCGTACGGCTTTAGGACTCTTTTTTGTTCTTAACTGCACACTGGAGGTCGTTGTCCGAAACCTGATCCGCTTTTCTTTAAGAAAGATGCGGAAGCTGGGTTACAATCAAAAGCATATTCTCCTGGTGGGGTACAGCAGGGCTGCTGAGGAATATATTGACAGGATTATAGCAAATCCCCAGTGGGGATATACGATAAGAGGTATCCTGGATGACCATGTGGAGGCAGGTACGACTTATAAGGGAATTAAGGTTCTGGGGCGAATTGCCAATCTGCTGGTAATCCTGCCGGAGAACAGGCTGGATGAGATAGCGATCTCTCTTGGGCTGAATGAATACTTCCGGCTGGAAGAAATTGTGGCACTGTGTGAGAAGTCCGGCGTTCACACCAAGTTTATTCCGGATTACCATAATATCATACCGACCAAGCCATATACAGAAGATTTGCTTGGACTTCCTGTTATTAATATACGCTATGTACCATTGACGAATACGTTCAATGCTATGATAAAGCGGGCGATGGATATAGTCGGATCCATTTTCTGCATTCTTTTATTTTCCCCGGTCATGCTGTTTGCATGTATTGCTGTGAAGGTATCATCTCCGGGGCCTTTGATTTACAGGCAGACACGAGTGGGTCTGCACAACCGAAGCTTTGAGATGTATAAGTTCCGGTCTATGGAACAACAGCTGGCAAGTGAAGAGAAGAAGGCATGGACGGTCAGGAATGATCCCCGTGTTACACGAATTGGTAAAATCATGAGGAAAACCAGTATCGATGAATTACCACAGTTTTTTAACGTCTTAAAGGGAGATATGAGTCTGGTCGGACCACGTCCGGAACGTCCCTTTTTTGTGGAAAAGTTCAGAGAAGAGATACCCAGATACATGGTCAAGCATCAGGTACGTCCGGGAATAACCGGATGGGCGCAGGTCAATGGATATCGCGGAGATACCTCTATACGCAAAAGAATAGACTGTGACTTATACTATATTGAAAACTGGACCGTTGGTCTGGATATCAAGATCTTATTTCTGACGATTTTCCGTGGCTTTGTAAATCAGAACGCCTATTAAACATATATGGAAAGATACTACGAAAGAAGCAAGGGGACAAAAACATGTCAAAAAAAAGAGTAAATAAGAAGAGTAAAGCTTACAAAAGACGCCGCCGCAGAAGAATCATTTTTGGAATCGAGCTGGTAGCGTTGCTGGTTCTGGGAACAGCCCTGTTTGGATTTGCCTATTTGAATTCCAAGCTGGATAAGGTGGAAAATGACGATTTGGATTACAGCAAAATCGGCGTCAACCAGTCTGTGGTGAAGGCAGAAGAGGCCGGCAGCACGGGAACTGAGCTGGTAGCTCTGGTGGGGCTGGACAGCAGGGACAATTCATTGTCCTCCGGTATCCAGAGCGATACGATGATTGTTGCCTGTGTGGATCATGACAGTAAGACAATCCGTTTAGTTTCTCTGTACAGGGATACCTGGCTGAATGTATTTACACAAGACGGACAAAACCGATATACCAAATGTAATGCTGCATACAATATTGGCGGTCCTGAGCATATGCTGACGATGATGAATAAGAACCTGGATCTGAACATTACGGAATATGCAGCGGTGAACTTTAAGGCACTCACGGAAGTCATTAACAAGCTGGACGGTCTGGATATTGATCTTACCAGACAAGAACTCATCCATCTGAATAACTACAATAAAGAGACTTCAGAAATCGCTGGAGTACCGTATGAAGAGATTGAAGTTCCCGATAAGTCAGAACTGGACGGTGCGCAGACGATGACCTTCCATCTGAATGGGTCACAGTCCGTGTCTTATGCGCGTATTCGTTATACAGAGGGTAATGATTTCCGCAGGGCGGCCCGGCAGCGGCTTTTACTTGGTAAAATTATGGAAAAAGCCAAGGCTGCAGATTTACCTACCTTGAATAGGATTATGGATACGGTCTTCCCTATGGTCAAAACCTCTCTCAGCAAGCAGGAAATCCTGAAGATGGGGATGAACCTTTTAAGCTACAGTATGGGAGAGCAGACAGGCTTCCCCTTTGATCATCTGGAAGGGGCGAACGTGACGAAGGCCATGGACGGAAATGACTGCGTAGTCCCGGTAACGCTGGAAACGAACGTGGTGAAGCTGCATAATTTCCTGTTCCCTGCGGAGACTGATTACCAGCCGTCTGCTGAGGTAGTGGAGTACAGTAACCACATTATAGAAGAAAGCGGATATGGTGAAGACAGTATTCCGTCGTCTTCTGAGACGGGAGAGATTCCACAATGATTGAGACGATGCATGTCTATACGATAGACGTTTTAATTCCAACTTTTAAACCTGATAAAAATTTTCCGGAACTGCTGCGCCGTATTGCGCAGCAGTCTTACCATGTGCGGAATATTATAATTGTAAACACAGATGAAACCTTTTGGAATCCCGAGTGGGAACAGGAGGTTTCTGATTTGTATGTAAGGCACATTACGCCAGAAGAATTTGATCATGGAAAGACGCGGCGGCTCATGGCGGATTTGTCAGATGCGGATATTTTGCTGTTCATGACTCAGGATGCCATGCCTGCGGACCATTATCTGGTCGAAGAAATGGTCAAGTGTTTTGAACTGCCTTCCGTGCGGGCTGCATATGCAAGACAGCTGCCGAAGCCGGACTGCAGGCCTTTGGAGCGATTTACAAGAAGCTTTAATTATCCTAAGGAACCGGATATCAAGGATAAGGATGATCTGTCCAGGCTGGGTGTCAAAACGTTCTTCTGCTCCAATGTCTGTGCAGCATATGACCGCAGAACCTATGAGAAACTGGGCGGTTTTGAAGACAGTGCTATATTTAATGAAGATATGATTTATGGAGGAAGGCTGATTTTGGCAGGTTATGCAATTGCCTATGCTGCCGATGCAAAAGTGTTCCATTCCCATAACTATTCCTGCCGTCAGCAATTTAAGCGTAATTTTGACTTGGGCGTATCCCAGGCGGATTATCCCGAGATATTTTCTGCATATCCTTCGGAAGGGGAGGGAATCCGTCTGGTCAGGAAATCAGCGGCATATGTGCTCAGAATAAGGAGACCATGGCTTCTGGTTCAGCTGTTTTTCCAAAGTGGGGCAAAATATATCGGATATTTTATGGGAAAGCATTACGATATATTAC
>CAMKHH010000048.1 GCA_946412445.1 uncultured Eubacterium sp. | reverse complement strand
TCCTTATGCTGCCGGAAAAGTTAATAATTTTACTTTTAATGTGGCTTCCAAAGAATTAGAAGAATATAAAGCAAATCCGGATCGATATCTTTTCCCAAAGAGATGGGGTATTAATTTCTATGAAAGATATAAAGAAGATATCGCTTTATTTGCAGAGATGGGTTTTAAGGTATTTCGCCTGTCAATCTCCTGGGTAAGGATATTCCCGACTGGTCTGGAAGAGGAACCTAATGAAGCAGGATTGGCTTTCTATGACAAAGTATTTGACGAGTGCGCAAAGTATGGCATGGAACCACTGGTAACCATGTCTCATTATGAGATGCCGATTACGCTTACAGAGAAATACAACGGTTGGCTCAGCCGTGAACTGGTACCTTTATTTGAGAAGTTTGCCAAGGTTATTCTGGAACGTTACAAAGACAAGGTAAAATACTGGATTACATTTAATGAAATGAATATGAATCTGAATAGCCTTTATACGGGGGCGGGTATACTTGAAGACCTTATAGATGATAAATTACAGGCTGCTTATCAGGCTTCTCATCATCAATTCCTGGCAAGTGCACTGGCAGTAAAAGCAGGAAAAGAGATCTGCCCTGAAGCTAAAATTGGCTGCATGATCAATCAGATTGAATCTTATGCCAGAACGATAAAACCAGAGGATCAGTTACAGGCGTTAAAATCCAATCAGCTTAATATGTTTTACCCGGATGTTCAGGCACGTGGAGAATATCCATCTTACATGAACCGCTATTTCAGTGATAACGGTATTGTTATTAATACAGAGGCGGAAGATGAGACTATTTTAAAAGAAGGAAAAGTCGATTTTGTTGCCATCAGTTACTATATGTCGCATGTAACAGAAGCAAGGGAAGATGCTATGAAACTGGCAGGAACCTTTGATAGTCCAATTAAGAATGAATACCTGCCAAAGTCACAGTGGGATTGGCCAATTGATCCGATTGGACTTAGAATTTCTCTGATGAAGCTGTATGACCGTTATGGTATACCAGTGTTCGTGTGCGAAAATGGTCTGGGTGCGCATGATGAAATCAGTGAAGATGGAAGAATTCACGATGACTACAGGATTGATTATATCCGTGAGCATATTATTCAGATGAAGGAAGCAATTAAGGATGGTGTAGAGCTGATGGGATACACGACCTGGGGCTGTATCGATCTTATCAGCTGTGGAACCTCACAGATGAGTAAGCGCTATGGATTTATCTATGTTGATCAGGATGATGAGGGCAAAGGAAGTCAGGATAGAATCCGCAAAGACAGCTTTTACTGGTATAAAAAAGTAATCCAATCAAATGGTGAAGATCTGTAAATGATGTTATGGACTATTCCAACTGGATGCAATCCTCACAGCGACTATAATAATACACCCGGTTAGAAAGAACTTCTTGTGGTTCCAGCTGTGTTTCATTGATGCTTTTCACCATCTCTTCAAGCTCTTCTTTGGGTAAGGTCTGGGATTCCGGGATGAGAATACATTCGTGTATACTGCTGGGAAGTATAAAGAGATTTGACTGCAGATGTGCGGCGGCTTTGCGCAGTGCACCCGGATACAACATGCATATGGCACCCAGGCAGCGGTTTTTGTTGGAAAGAAGATACATGGGAATCGGTGAGGCGTCGGGAGGCGGGAGAATGCAGCCCTCCTCCGGTGCTTCTTCCCCTAAAAGCTCACATAGCGCCTCTTCCATGCTCTGGAGATTGGGAGGAAGCTGATGAAGTGTGTTTTCCCAGGCTGTTTCTTGAAGGGCTTGGGGGGAAAGATTCCACTGGCTGCAGTGTGAATTCGTAATCATAACAGTGGCATCTTTTAGAACTGAATCATCTACCTGATAATAGTAGGTGATGGCAAGATCCAGAAAACGTTTGTGAGGAATTTCCAAAAGGCGTCCGGTGTTTAGTTCGTAATTTACAATCCGGCAATAAATGTTTTTCTGTGCATCTTCAAAATTTTGAAATGCATGTATGGAAATATCGGCATTCCGGAGGATATCTTTTCGGTATTGATCGAGCAGATATCTGGCCAGATGGGGCAGCGGCACTCCCTGGTTGTAGCGGGTGTAATAACTATCGAGATAAATAACCGGAGACATTGCATCGCGTTCGTGTCTGATACATAAAGCGTTCATAATTACCCCATTATTTTTGAGCAGCTGTTGTATAGAGACACTCATCCCTTCATCGGCGATCAATTGTACCTCATCAGCCAGCGCAGTCTGAAATTCTGTGTATGTCATGGATTCGTCCACCTTTCTTTGATGTTAATAATATAAAGTATATGGGTATATGGGCATGTTATTCTAACGATCAGAAACACTTGCACAGACGGAATACGTGAATCTGATACAGCTAAAATCAGGGAAATAAAAACGATTTGAAGAAATGCAGCCTTAAGAACAGGCATAAGAAAAATTACTTGAATTAAGATATAGCTATATGATATTCGCTCAGCTGTCAAAAGTCAACCCCTTTTTGCGGCAGGGTATAACTGCGGGAAGTGATATAAAAAGTGATCTAATTGAGTGAGGAGAAAAAGAAAATGAAGAAAATGTTGTTTGTATTTTTAGTATCCATGCTGACACTTTCAGGATGTGGTGCGAATGAAAAGACACCTGAAAAAGCACCAGAGGAGAAAACGGAAGCAAAAAGCGAAGAAAAAACCGAAGAAAAAACCGAAGAAACTGAAAAAAAAGAGGTTGTTATGTATTTGACCCGTCATGGAAAAACAATGTTAAATACTTCTGACAGGGTACAGGGATGGGCCGATTCACCGCTGACTGAGCCTGGAGTGAAAGTTGCCGAGCAGTTAGGAAGAGGGCTGAATCTGGAAGAAATTAAGTTTGATGCGGTATATTCCAGTGACAGCGGCCGGGCAATTGAGACTGCAAAGATTGTTCTGGAACAGTGCGGTCAGCTGGACACCCTTCCCCTGGTTCAGATGAAAGACCTCAGAGAATGGAATTTTGGTATTTTTGAAGGGGATTTCAATGACAATATGCTGGAAGCAATAGCGAAAACCATCAATTATGAAGGTGAAGAGGATGTTCGTGTGCTGTTAGGACTCGATGAATTGGCAGATGCGATTGCCCAGTCGGATGAAACAAAAGAAGCGGAAGACTGGGAGACGGCATCCGGACGTATTATGTCGGCATTTGATAAGATAGGCGCAGAAGCAGAGGCAAATGGTGGTGGAAATATCCTGGTAGTAGCACATGGAATGACCATTAATACATTATTTAAGGTGCTTGATCCGGAATATGTAACAAAGCCGGTACCCAATGCTGCCGTGGCTAAGATTACTTATGCAGATGGGCAATTTACAGTGGAAACTGTTAATGATGAAAGTTATATTGAGAAAGGTGCAAAATAACAGATAGCAAAATAGAGCCTGGCCTTAAGCAAGCTTGCTTAAGGCCAGACTCTATTTTTCGCATGTTGAATATTGACAATATCCGGATGCCATGATATGATAATAAAGCTGTATTTGATATGGCTTGCATCTGTAGCTCAGGGGATAGAGCAACGGTTTCCGGTACCGTGTGCCGGGGGTTCGAATCCCTCCAGATGCGTGTTAAGTAACCGGATAAATATTACATTTATCCGGCTTTTTCATAAAAAAATCAGTTACAACTAAAAAGCATAAGCAAAAGAGGAGCATCTTTATGTCGTTTAAAAATAAATTCAGAGAATGGCTTTCCGATAATTTAAGATATCTGCTGCTGGGTCTTGGTATTTTGATTGTAGTTGCAGCAATTTTTTTCGGTGTGTGGTTCCTTACCTCGGCGATGAATAAAGACAAAGAGGCCGGAAGTAAAGAAACCAGTCAAAAAGAGAATGTTCAGACGGCTTCCACGTCGGAAAAGGAGGGGGATGCCAAAACCAGCTCCGGTTCCGATACAGGCAAGGAAGAGCTCTCCACGCTGGAAGCGAATGGAAACGCTGAACTCAGTGCCCTGATGAATCAATATTACACTGCACTTGGCGGTAAGAATATTGATGTTCTTAAGTCATTGGTGGACAATCTTTCCGAGGAAGAACAGACATCTATTACGGCAGAACCAAACATCGAAGGCTATGAGAAGATTATGTCCTACACCTTCCCCGGTCAGGAGGATGGTACGTATGTCGTTATCGTAAGCTATGACACAAAATATAAAGATATTGAAACCAGGGCACCTGGTTTGAGCCAGATGTATGTTTATACCAATACCGATGGAAAACTCGTAATTTCAGCTGAAGTAAAGGATGAAACAATCAAGACTTATATGAATGATATTCAAAATCAGCCTGAGGTCAGGCAGCTGATACAAAAGACGCAGGCGGATTATGAAGCCGCAAGAGCCTCAGATGCGAAACTGGATGCACTGATTAACAGTGTTACCGGAAGCTAACAGAACAGAATAAAGAGTTGACATGGAAAGGGGTTGTTCAGGCAGATATTCTGCATCAGCAGCCCCTATGATTTTCTGGTGGTGTATGATATGATTCGATTGAATAAATTTTTAAGCGACAGCGGGGTTTGTTCCCGCAGGGAAGGTGACCGTCTGATAGAATCCGGCAGAGTTACGGTGAATGGAATAACTGCCTGCATAGGGATGCAGATTTCTTTGGATGCAGAGGTTTTTGTGGACGGGGTACGGGTGAATAAAAAGGTACCTGGAATATATCTGGCTTATCATAAGCCAAGAGGGATTGTATGTACCTTTGAGAAAAAAGAAAAAAGCAATCTCCTGACGGCATTCTCATATCCGGAACGAGTAACCTATGCAGGCAGGCTGGATAAGGAGTCAGAGGGACTTCTTATCCTTACAAATGATGGAGATATGATTAACCGGCTGATGAGAGCAAGGAATTATCATGAAAAAGAATATGTAGTGGAAGTAGACAGAAAGCTTAATCATAAGTTTCTGGAAACAATGTCCCGCGGAGTCTATCTGTCGGAGTTGGAGGTTAAGACTAGACCATGCAGGGTGTTCCTACGCGGCCCTGAAGAGTTCCATATTATATTGACGCAGGGGCTTAACCGGCAAATTCGACGCATGTGTGGGGAACTGGGATATCAGGTAAAGAGCTTAAGGCGGATTCGGATTATGAATATTCTTCTTGGTAATCTGAAACCGGGGGCCTGGAGAGAGCTGACCCGAGAAGAACGAGAGCTTCTGGATGAGGGATTAATTTCTGACCGATAAGCGTGAAAGAGGAAGATATATGAATAAGACGGATAGAATAAAAGAGCTGACAGCCAGACTGAATGAGGCCAGGAAGGCTTATTATGCCGAGGACAGAGAGATTCTAAGTGATTTGGAATATGACAGACTATACGACGAATTAGAGAAGCTGGAACTTGAGACAGGGGTGATACTGGCGAATTCTCCGACACAGGAGGTGGGGTACGAGGCAGTGGACGAACTGCCCAAGGAAAGGCATGGAACACCCATGCTTTCCCTGGATAAGACAAAAGATGTCGATGCTCTGAGGGCGTTTATCGGCGGCCAAAGGGTACTGCTTTCCTGGAAGATGGATGGACTTACCATAGTCCTTACCTACAGGGACGGAAACCTGTACAAAGCAGTTACACGCGGCAATGGTGTAATCGGTGAAGTAGTTACCAATAATGCAAAAGTATTTCAGAATCTTCCTCTGCGTATTCCTTATAAGGGTGAACTGGTCTTACGCGGTGAAGCGGTTATCAGCTATTCTGACTTTGAGAAAATCAATAATGAAATTGAAAACGTAGATGCAAGATATAAAAACCCCAGAAATCTTTGCAGCGGCTCTGTACGCCAGCTTAACAATCTGATTACGGCGGGACGCCATGTAAAATTCTTTGCTTTTACGCTGGTTCAGGCAGCGGGTGTGTATTTTGAAAATTCCAGATTACAACAGATGAACTGGCTGAAGGAACAGGGATTTGAAACCGTGGAAGAGCGTATGGTGACTGCTGGTACTCTGGATGAGACCATGGAATACTTTTCTTCCGAAATTGTGAAAAATGATTTGCCTTCTGACGGCCTTGTGGCAGTTTATGACGATATTGCATACGGGGACAGTCTGGGAAGTACGACAAAGTTTCCGAGAAATGCATATGCATTCAAATGGGCAGACGAGGAAAAAATATCGACATTGCTGGAAATTGAATGGAGTCCGTCCAGAACTGGATTGATTAATCCGGTGGCTATCTTTGCACCCGTGGAGCTTGAGGGAACGACGGTATCCAGGGCAAGTGTTCACAATGTGAGTATCATGAAGGAACTAAGACTTGGGATAGGTGATCAGATTGAGGTGTATAAGGCGAATATGATTATCCCTCAAATTGCACGTAATCTTACAAAAAGTGGTAATATAGAGATTCCCCGGCACTGTCCTGCCTGTGGTGGCGAAACAAAACTCTCCTGCATGAACGATGTGGAGACACTTCTTTGCATCAATCCGGAATGTCCTGCGAAACAGATGAAAGCATTTACGCTTTTTGCCAGCAGGGATGCTCTGAATATTGAGGGATTGTCTGAGGAAACGCTGAAGAAGTTTATGGCACATGGAATGCTCCATGATTTCGGAGATATCTTTCAGCTGGATCGCTATCAGGAGGAGATCAAGGCCATGGATGGCTTTGGAGAGAAATCCTGGCAGAAGCTGTGGCAGGGGATTCAGAAAGCCCGGCATACTACGCTTCCCCGTCTGATATATGGGTTGGGAATACCCAACATCGGTGTTGCTAATGCCAGGATGATCTGCCGGGAATTTGGAGAAAACCTGGATGAGATACGGGCTGCGGATATTGAACGGATGAATCTGGTGGATGGGATAGGCCTGGTGATTGCCCAAAGCTTTGTGAATTACTTTAAAAATGAGGATAACAGAAAGAATCTGGACCACCTTTTAGAGTATCTGGATTTTGAAGAAACTGTTACTTCCCCAGCGCAAATGCTTTCGGGAATGATTTTCGTCATTACCGGGAGTGTGGAGCATTTTGCAAACCGAAGTGAACTGAAGAACTTTATAGAAGCACAAGGCGGAAAAGTTACGGGAAGTGTAACTTCCAGAACAAACTATCTGATTAACAATGATACAGCATCTAATTCTTCAAAAAATCGTAAGGCTAAGGAATTGAATATTCCTATACTTTCCGAGGAGGATTTCCTGAAGCTGATAAAAGTAGGGTAATTAATATGAAAATAATCGCAGAAAAAGGAGACAAAACAGAAAAAAAGAGAGGAAAACCAAAGGAGACAGACAGGGAAAAAGTCATCACTTTGCAGAAGGGAAAACGGGGAATGGTACAAATCGTGTTCGGCAGAACCGGAGTTGTAATCCTGTTTCTGCTTCTGCAGGTACTTGCTCTTTTGATTGGATTGGATTTACTGCGCCAATATATAGTTCTTGTCTTTGGTGGCTATGCGCTGTTTGGACTGCTTATAGCAATCATTATTATTAACAGAGAAGAAAATCCTGCATTTCAGATTTCCTGGCTGATCCCTGTCCTTCTGATTCCATTCTTTGGAGGACTCTTATACCTCTTTGTGCAAAGCCAGTTCGGATATCGCGTACTCCATAAGCGAGTAGGCACTCTGGTTGAAGAAACCAGAGCCTATAACGAGCAGGAGACATCCGTTGCCTGCGAGCTTGGAGAGAAGAATCCCAGTGAGGGAAGACTGGCCGGGTACACATATACGCAGGGAAATTATC
>CAMKHH010000047.1 GCA_946412445.1 uncultured Eubacterium sp. | reverse complement strand
ATCCATGACTTCCAGCCACTTCGCCAGCGTTGAAAAAGAATTTCGCTTTCCACTGGCATATGGAAACCAAAGACCTCCGTCTTCAAGCTGGACCGTAACGGGAAGCGGTGCCTGTATCGTTTCATCAGAAAAGAGTAATGTAAAAATAGGTGGTATAACATCAGGAAAAATTGTGGATTACGGGTTAAAGGATTCTCAGAATATGGGAGGCTGTATGGCTCCGGCGGCTGCTGACACCATTGCACAAAATCTGGCTGATTTTGAAAGAAAACCCGAGGACTACGACCGGATTATCACCGGAGATTTAGGTTCCATAGGCAAGGAAATACTTTTAGAACTCATGAAAAAGAAGGGCTATGATATTGCAGGAAACTATCTGGACTGCGGTATGCTGATTTTTGACCCAAATACACAGGATACAAATGCAGGCGGAAGCGGCTGCGGCTGTGCGGCAACTGTTCTTGCATCCACCCTGCTTCCCAAATTAGAATCAGGAGAATGGAAAAGAATTCTCTTTGTTCCTACGGGAGCATTGATGTCAAAAGTAAGTTTTTATGAAGGAAAGTCGGTTCCGGGAATCGCCCAGGGGGTGGTTTTGGAACACGCAGGAAAGGAGTGAGCGTAATGGACTATATCAATGCATTCTGGGTAGGGGGACTAATCTGTGCACTTTGCCAGATCCTGCTGGAAAAGACAAAGATGATGCCAGGCCGTGTCATGGTGCTTCTGGTCTGTACCGGGGCGACTTTGAGCTTTCTTAAAATCTATGACCCATTTGCAAAATATGCAGGCGCAGGAGCCAGTGTACCCCTCCTTGGATTTGGACATCTTCTTTTTCAAGGGGTAAAAGATGCCGTAGATGCAAAAGGCTTCCTTGGTCTTTTCACCGGAGGTTTCAAGGCAAGTGCAGTAGGAATCAGCGGAGCCCTCATCTTCGGCTATCTCGCCAGTCTGGTATTTAAACCCAAAATGAAAGAATAACAAAAGCTGCAGCATTGTGGACGAATACACGATGCTGCTTTTATTGTTGCACTTTTAATGCGGCGATAGTATAATGTGAATGATACCAAGGTCACAAAGTGCGGAGCAATCCATAGGTATCATGGACTAAAAACAGGTGAGGTTTATAGTGGATAAGATCAATGAACGCTTTAGTGAAATCGTAGGAAAAGAGCAGGTGAAAACACAGGAGCTGATGGGAAAACACACCACATTTCGTGTGGGCGGGCCGGCGAGATACTATATCTGTCCCGGTACCATTTTAGAAGTTCAGCAGGTACTGAAGGTCTGTCGGGAGTATGACCTTCCTTTTTTTGTTGTGGGCAATGGCAGCAATCTGCTTGTCAGCGATGAGGGGTATGATGGCGTCATACTACAGATGTTCAGAAACTACAATGAGATAATAGTGGAAGGTAATCAGATCAGAGCTCAGGCCGGAGCCCTTCTGTCAAAGATTGCCGCCAGGGCTCTTGAAGAAGGGCTGGGAGGCTTTGAATTCGCAGCAGGTATTCCGGGGACACTGGGCGGAGCTGTTACGATGAATGCGGGAGCCTATGGTGGTGAGATGAAGCAGGTTCTCAAACAGGTGACAGTGCTTGACAGGGAGTGTGAGGTTAAAACACTTCTGGAGGACGAACTTCATCTTGGTTACCGAACCAGTGTGATAAAAGAAGAAGATTATATTGTACTGGAAGCAGTAATTCAGCTAAAAGAAAAAAACCGGGAAGAAATCCGCACGGTGATGGACGATTTACAGCAGAGAAGAGCCCAAAAACAGCCGCTTGAATATCCCAGTGCCGGGAGTACCTTCAAGCGTCCGGAAGGATATTTTGCCGGAAAACTTATCATGGACGCAGACCTTAAGGGGTATTGTGTCGGGGGTGCATGTGTATCTGAAAAACACTGTGGTTTTGTAATTAATAAAGATCATGCAAGTGCATCTGAGGTTTACCAGTTGATGCAGGACGTCCGGAGAATTGTATTTGAAAAGTTTGGTGTAAAGCTAGAACCAGAGGTAAAGCTATTAGGAAGATTTTAACAGAGGAGAGTGTTTCCGATGCATTTTGTAATTGTAACAGGAATGTCCGGTGCAGGAAAAAGTACGGCCTTGAAAATGTTGGAGGATGCGGGATATTTTTGCGTGGATAATCTGCCGATTTCGCTTGTGGAGAAGCTGGCTCAGCTTACAATGAGCGGTGAGGAGGGCAAAATCCGGCAGGTGGCTTTGGGAATCGATATCAGAAACGGTCAGGCACTCGAGGATCTGCAGAGCGTGCTGGAGCATATGAGTATAAACGGCATCAAATATGAAATACTGTTTTTAGATGCGGAAGATCAAGTCCTGGTGAAGCGGTATAAAGAGACACGACGTACACATCCTCTGGCCGGAGAAGGCCGGGTGGACGTGGGGATTCAAAAGGAGAGGAGACGCCTGGCCTTCCTGAAAGTACAGGCTGATTATATCATTGATACAAGCCAGCTTTTGACAAGGGAACTAAAGGCAGGGCTGGACAAGATATTTGTTCAGGAACAGAAATTTAATAATCTTATAATTACGGTTTTGTCGTTTGGCTTTAAGTATGGCATTCCATCGGATTCCGACCTTGTCTTTGATGTACGTTTTCTTCCGAATCCTTATTATGTAGATAATCTTCGCCCTTTAAGCGGATTGGATGAGGAAGTACAAAATTATGTCATGGGATTTGACACCGCCAGGATATTTGCTGATAAGCTGGAGGATATGATACGCTTTCTGATTCCGAATTACATTGCCGAAGGGAAGAACCAATTGATAATAGCGGTAGGGTGTACAGGGGGAAAGCATCGATCCGTAACACTGGCCCGGGAGCTTTATGGGCGTCTGAAAAAAGGAGAAGGTTACGGTATCCGCCTGGAACACAGGGATATTGAAAAGGATAGATACCGAAAGAGGGGATAAAAGATGTCTTTTTCCAGTAGCGTGAAGGAAGAATTATCCAGACAGAATCCGTCTGCAAGACATTGTCAGATTGCGGAAATCGCTGCAATAATCAGCTTTTGCGGTCATGTTAAGATAACTGCGCAAGATCGGTTTTCAATTCGGATACAGACAGAAAATTTATGGGTTGCAAGAAAGTTCTTTACTTTATTGAGGAAAACATTTAAGATAGAAGCAGAAATCACAGTGCGCAGAGGTAATAATCAAAAGAAGAGCAGAACCTATACAATTACCGTCTCAGAGCATAAGGATACGCTTAAAGTATTACAGGCAGCCAGATTGTTAGATGAAAACTACGAAGTTAAAGAGAACCTGTCTCTGGAACATAATGTTATTGTACAAAGGGATTGCTGCCGCCGTGCATTTTTAAGAGGGGCATTTTTGGCAGCTGGTTCCATCAGTGATCCATATCGGTTTTATCATTACGAAATTGTATGTGCTACCTGCCAGAAAGCGGAACAGCTGAGGGCTTTAATCTGTGGATTTGATATTGATGCAAAGATTGTACAGAGGAAAAAGTACTATGTGGTTTATGTAAAGGAAGGTTCACAAATTGTGTCTCTCTTAGGCTTTATGGAAGCGAATATATCCCTTCTGGATCTGGAGAATATCAGGATTCTGAAAGAGATGAGGGGAAGTGTGAACCGAAAAGTGAATTGTGAGGCTGCTAATATCAACAAGACAGTGAGTGCGGCAGTAAAGCAAATTGATGATATCTCTTATATCAGGGATTCCATTGGATTTTCCGAACTTTCGGATGGTCTGGAAGAAATTGCGCAGCTCAGACTGCAATATCCGGAGGCAACTCTGAAGGAGCTGGGATTGATGCTGAATCCTTCAGTCGGAAAGTCGGGAGTAAATCATAGATTAAGGAAACTAAGCAGCATAGCAGAAGAGTTAAGAGGAAACAAGGAGGAGAATTATTATGATTAGGAAACCAATTACCATCGAACTCGCAACTGGAATGGAAGCGCGTCCTGTAGCGCTGTTAGTACAAGTGGCCAGCCAGTTCAGCAGCGATATTTATCTTGAAACCCCTGGCAAAAGGGTGAATGCCAAGAGCATTATGGGGATGATGGCGCTGGGATTGGATACGGGTGAAAAGGTTACGATTGTCAGTGACGGAGCTGATGAAGAGGATGCGATAAAAAGTGTCGAAGAATATCTGACGAATAAATAAAAGCGGGGGCTGTTACAGATATTGTAACAGCCCTGCCTTATAAGAGAAACCGGGTACGGAACCAGTAATTATACAGATATTGAAATCCTATTGATTCATAGAGAGTTACCGCAGGGACATTACCCTTTACCACTTGCAGGTAAGCACTGTCGGCGCCTCTTAGAATCCCATTTTGAAGAATGGCAGAACATATGGATCTTGCATATCCGCGGCCCCGGTAATCGGGATGCACATGGATGGCATAAAGGCCTATATGGTTCCGATCCAGAATCCCGAGGCCGGTTGCCACAATTCTTCCCTGTTCCCGTATGGATGCACAGACGGTTTCTTTGGGAATTGCACGGTACATAGAAGGAACTACAATTTTATGCATCACATTCGTAGTACCTTTCAGCGCGAATAGCCCTTCAATCCAGCCGGGCGATATGGAGCTGCTGATATTGACACAGGGGGATCCGGAAAAACTATGGTTCTTCTCAAGTCCCATAGTCATAACATCGGTGGAATGCTGTATGATATATCCGCGTGATTCCAGCAAGCGGTCAAACGCGGAGGGAACCAGGGGGCTGATTTTAAAGATAGCAGGTGTCCCCCATTGGCGGTAAACCGATTCACAGTAGTCAATTTTCTGGTTTAGAGGGATGGTGGATTGACCAATCTGCTCTACGCTGTTGGTTCGGTGTGTGTAAAAGTAGGAAAATCTCAGAATCCACCCGTCGTATATCTGAATCTGATGAGAAGGCCAGGCATTCAGGGAGAGATCCTCAATTGTTTTTATCTTAGGGTTCATACTACCAGTATAAAAGAGATGGAAAAAGGATGCAAGTGGCAGTTTGGAATTCTTGCATATTTTATTAAAACGCGTTATAATAAAAACCACGGAATGAAATATACCAAGGAGAAATATTTGATGGCAAAATTTTTGAGATTCATTGTTAATCTATGTGTTGTATGTTTTCTGTTGACCGGCTTAGCTTTGATTGTACCCCAATTTGCAGGGATTTCCACCGCTGTTGTAGGTGACAGCATTACGGATACAAATTTACGCAATGGTTCTGTTGTGTATGGGCGGACCGTGAGTCTGGACAAACTGGAGGTGGGTGACAAACTGCTTCGCACGGCTAACACATCTGTTTATGCAGCTGAGATTATTGAGATAGATCCGGATACAGGACACTATACCGTGAAAGGCAAGGGAGGGACAACAGAGGAAGTCACCTTGCGTGGGACAGGCGAAAAAGTTCTACTCACAATACCCTTCATCGGTTATGTTTCGATAGCCATGCAGACATTTGAAGGCAGAATTATCCTTGGTCTTGCTGTCGCCTTTCTGGTAATCCTGTTCATACTTTCAGAAATCTGGAAGAATGACGATGAAGAGGATATGGATAAGGAAGATGAACAGATTGGAGAAATAGAGGGACAAAACGGTGAATTAATAACAGAAGCAGAGGAAGAACCGGAAGCAAAACTGAGCAGACGGGAAAGAAAGGCCAGAAAGAAAAAAGAAAAACGCCGCGGAAAGTCGAAGAAGGAAGAGCCTGCCAAAGAGAAGGACATCGTAGAAGAGATAAGATATACGCAGGATGTCTCTCCAGCGGAACCGGTGAAGAGTGGTATGCAGGAGATACAGGGCTCTGACACATCCGGGAACGCAGCAGAAGATATAGAAGCTGAGACACAGGAACTGATTTTGGAACCGGCAGATGAAATGGATGAAATCAATATAGAAGAAGCTGAGGAAAAAATGTCGGAACCGGATTCGGAACCGGTGATACGACAGGACAATACAGAAGATTTAACGGCTGCGATTCAAGCCGCTCTGGAATACGAAATGGATAAGGATTTTGAAAAGAGCAAAGGTGAGGTTGTTATGCAGCATGATTCTGAATTGAAAAAGGAGCAGATTCCGGATGAACCAAGAAAACTGGCTATGCCTGCGCTGACAGTTGATGAAATTCTGGAAAAAGCACATGTGGGCGGAGATGATCCCAAGGTGATTGAAGTGGAAGAGGATGGACTTTCCCTTGTGGATTATTCCGAAATATTATGATACCAGGGTCAAAAGACCTTTTGCCCCTTACATCATATTATAAATCCGTATATGACCGGTCTTAAGGTGCGAAACCTTAGATCGGTCATCATTTTCTAAAAAAATAAAAAAACCCTTGCATTATATAAAAATATTCTGTATAATGACTACTGTTGTGACATTGATAGCGTGGAAGCGTGAGGTTGCTGCTGAAAAGCGGGTTTTCCGTGGAGCGAATGTCAAGTTATGAAACTGGCGACAAGTCACTGTACAAAGAGAATAGTCCACCAGGTGTGGAAACAACGTGTGAAAGTTTAGGACACACACGGAGAAGTGTACAGTCACCGCTTGTCGTACTCAAAAAGTGCGAATAAGGAGGCGACTTTTTTTATGGCAAGTCAAGTTATGAGAATCACATTAAAGGCTTATGAGCATCAATTGGTGGATGCATCTGCTGCAAAGATCATCGAAACCGTGAAGAAGAATGGAGCAACTGTGAGCGGACCGGTTCCGCTTCCTACAAAAAAAGAAGTTGTTACTATTTTAAGGGCAGTACACAAGTACAAAGATTCCCGTGAGCAGTTCGAACAGAGAACTCATAAGAGATTGATTGATATCATCGCACCGACACAGAAGACGGTAGATGCATTATCAAGACTGGAAATGCCGGCAGGTGTCTATATCGACATCAAGATGAAGACAAAATAAACATTTCATTCACGCTTGGAACGGTATTTCATTGTAAACAAAGATATCCTAAGTTATTTGATATAGAAGAAACACATTCGAAGGAATCAACATCCCGATGGTGTACCAGTACACTGAGGGTTATAGTGTTCCACTTATATCAACTGTGCTAGGATGAACTCCGCAGTGTGCGGCGTTCCGCTGTAGAAAAACAGGAGGTAAAAAGAATGAAGAAAGCGATTTTAGCTACTAAGGTTGGAATGACTCAAATCTTCGATGAAGATGGAGCTGTTATTCCGGTAACTGTACTGCAGGCTGGTCCGTGCGTTGTAACTCAGGTTAAAACACAGGACAATGACGGATACAGTGCGGTTCAGGTTGGTTTTGCAGACAAGAGAGAAAAACTTGTTAACAAGCCGATGAAGGGACAGTTTGACAAAGCTGGTGTCTCTTACAAAAGATTCCTGAGAGAATTTAAGTTTGAAGATGCAGAAAATTATGAATTAGGACAGGAAATCAAAGCCGATATCTTTGGCGCAGGCGATAAGATTGATGCGACTGCTATTTCCAAAGGTAAAGGATTTCAGGGTGCCATTAAGAGACATAATCAGTCCAGAGGACCTATGACTCACGGCTCTAAATATCATCGCCATGCAGGTTCCAACGGTTCCGCTTCCGATCCCAGTAAAGTATTCAAAGGAAAGAAGATGCCGGGACATATGGGCAGCAAGCAGATTACAATTCAGAATCTTGAGGTTGTACGTGTCGATGCTGAGAATAATCTGTTGCTGGTAAAAGGCTCTGTGCCGGGACCTAAAAAATCATTGGTAGCGATTAAAGAAACTGTAAAAACTATAAAGTAATTCTTTATAGGAAAGGAGGACACACAGATGTCAAACGTATCTGTTTATAAT